>JALRFZ010000095.1 GCA_023253615.1 Verrucomicrobiales bacterium
CGCTTCGCGCACCCTGTGGTGGGGCGAGGGAGTGATTTCCGGCGGGGCCCTGCTGCCCGCACCTGCTGGCGCCAGTGATCTGTGGAGTACGTACACAGCCGCGTGGCACAACATAGGCCCGGGCTCTGTTACTCCCGCTCCTGGCTATCTGATCGTGCTGGCATCCGCCGCCACGCTCCTGCTAGGCAAGGTGCCCTGGGTTATCGCACTGCTCGTGATGTTGGCGGTACCCGCAGCTGGGCTTTCGGCCTACCTCGCATCCCGTGGCCTGGTTGCCGGGCGCGCAACCCGCGTGTGGATGGCGGCGGCGTACGCGCTCCTGCCCGCGATGACGGGCGCAGTGGCCAGTGGGCGCATTGGCACCACGATGGCGGCAATCGCACTGCCCTTTGCGTTGCGTTCCCTGTGGCGACTCACCACGCCACGCAGCACCACGCGCCGAGCCGCGGGAACTGCGTTGCTGATGTCGGTTATTTTTGTGGCGGTTCCCGGCCTGTGGTTGATCATTGTGATCTCCGTGGGCCTCGTGATCCTGGGTTTGCGCTCGCGGTTAACGCGGGCTTTCGAATCGGTACCTTCCTTGCAGCGTGTGCACGTGGTTCGGCTCCTTCTCGCGCTCATCGCACCCTTGGTGGTGGCGTTGCCGTGGAGTTTGTATGTGCTCGCGCACCCGGTGCTCTTCCTCACCGAGCCCGGGCTCGCCACTCCGGCATTGGTGGATCCGCAACTGCGCATCCTCGATGTGGTGCTCCTACACCCGGGCGGACCAGGTATGACCCCGCTGTGGGTAAGCGTGGGCATCGTGCTCGCCGCCATCGTTGCCTGGGCGCGCCGGGATCGTCGTGGCATCGTGGCGATGTGGTGGCTCGTGGGAATAGTGGCGCTGCTCTTCGCCGTGGTGCAGGTGCTCATCGCCGTCACTCCGCCGGGTTATGCGGCACCTATTGAGCCTTGGCCTGGCCCTGCCACGCTGATGTGGGGAATGGCCGCGATTGCCGCAGCCGGAATTGCCTCACAGGGGGCGCGCAAGGACTTCATCGGAATCAACTTCACCCTCTGGCAGCCCATCGCTGGAGCGGTGACGATCCTCGCACTCCTCGCACCGATTGCTAGTGCAGTCTGGTGGGTGCCGGGGAACTCCTCCGTGCTGCAGCGTGCGCCGGCAACCTCGCTACCTGCATTCGTGGAGGCAGAAACCACCGGACCGCAAGCTCCGCGTTCACTGCTCTTGGCTAGCGATAGGGCCGGTGCGGTGAGTTATTCCCTCATTAATGGGGGCGGGATGAGTCTCGGCGATGCAGACATGCTTCCTGATTCCGGCGTGTGGAATGAACTCGATCCGCTGGTTGCGGCGATGGTTTCTGGCCGTGGTGGTCCCGAGATTGCGGCTCTGGCCGGCTATGGCGTGCGCTACGTCATCCTTGATTCGCCCGATCGTCCCGATTTGGTGGCAACCTTGGATTCCGAGCCGGGGCTGCGCCGCCTCTCTAGCGCTGATGGTGTGGTGCTGTGGCGAGTTTCGGGTGTGACATCCCGCGCCCGCATCATCGGTGCGCAGGCGCCGTTGCCATTGGGCTTGGCCCAGCCGGCAACGGTGGGCCTTGACCCCTATATCGATCAGATCGCGCCGGAGGGCACGGGTGAACGTGCGGTGATCGTTGGTGCGAGCGCGGCACCCGGCTGGGTGGCCACTGCCGATGGAGCAGAACTTGGTCCGGTCGTGGCACCGGATCCCTATGCCTGGTCGGCCGCGTTCTTGGTGCCCGAGGGCACACCACAGATCGTGGTCGAGTTCGACGGTACGCAACGCTCGTTGTGGATGTGGTTCCAGCTCATCGTGATCGCGGCGCTGGTGATCCTGTCCCTGCCGTCACGTTCCACATTCGATCCCGATCCTGATGCCGAACTCGATGCTGAAATAGACGCGCAACGAGATCCGCACGAGCCGCTGGAGGCAGCGCGTGGAAGATCACACCGTCATCGTCGGCTTCGGCGTCAAGGGCCGCTCCGCCGCCCGCATGCTGCTCGAGAGCGGGATCTCCCCCCTCTCGATCGTCGTGGTGAGCATGGACAAGTCCGCGGTGCAGGATGCCAACCGCATGGGCCTGGCCGGCGTGCTCGGTGATGCACGCCGCGAGGATGTGCTGCGCGATGCCGCCACCGAGCGTGCGTCCAAGATCATCGTGGCGACCGACGAGGACGACACGTCGGTCCTCGTCACCCTCACCGCGCGGCGCCTCGCACCCAAGGCCGAGATCGTCGCCGCCGCCCGCGAGGCGGCCACCGCCCAGATCCTGCGCCAGTCGGGCGCGAGCAGCGTCATCCCCACGGCGGAGTCGGCGGGTCACCTCATGGCGCTGTCGCTCATCTCCCCGGTGGCCGGCACCCTCATGGAGGACCTGCTCGACTCGGGCCGCGGGCTGGAGGTGATGCAGCGGCCCATCACCAAGGAGGAGCTCGGCATCTCCCCGACCGAGGTCGATAAGACGGGGGAGATCGTGCTGGCGGTTATTCGCGACGACGTCGTACACCGATTCGACACCAGCGATATCCGCATCCTGCAGAAGGGCGACCAGCTCGTCGTCATCCGCCACTCGGAGGGCAACGGCTACGGCGTCGCGCCGCCCCCGGAGTCCTGACATGCACGCCATCGTGGCCACCGTGCCCGGCGATGCCGACGTGTTGGCCTGGCAGGAAGTGCCCGATCCCGCCGCCGGGCCGGGAGAGGTCGTCGTCGAGGTGGCGGCGGCCGCGGTCAATCGAGCCGATGTGCTCCAGCGGCAGGGGCTGTATCCCCCGCCCCCGGGTGCCCCGGAGTGGCTCGGACTCGAGTGCTCAGGCACGGTCACCGAGATCGGCCCGGGAGTGACGTCGCTGTCGATGGGCGAGGAGGTGTGCTGCCTGCTGTCCGGGGGCGGGTACGCCGAGAGGGTGGCCGTGCCCGCGGGGCAGGCCATGTCGATCCCCCCCGGCATCGACCTCGTCACCGCCGCCGGACTGCCCGAGGTCGCGTGCACGGTGTGGTCCAACCTCGTGATGACAGCCCACCTCCAGCGCGGCGAGTGGCTGCTCGTGCACGGAGGCGGCAGCGGCATCGGCACGATGGCCATCCAGGTCGCGCGCGCACTCGGTGCTCGCGTGGCGGTGACAGCCGGGTCCGCCGCCAAACTCGCCGCGTGCGAGGCACTCGGTGCCGAGGTCCTGATCAACTACCGCGACGAGGATTTCGTCGAGGTGATGGCGAGGGAGACCGGTGGCCGTGGTGTCGACGTGATCCTCGACAACATGGCGGCGAAGTACCTCGAGCGCAACATCACCTCGCTCGCCCCGGGTGGCCGTCTCGTCGTCATCGGCATGCAGGGCGGTGTGAAGGCCGAGATCGACCTGGCCTCACTCCTGCGACGCAATGGCACCCTGCACGCGACCACCCTGCGCGGGCGCACGCCGGAGCAGAAGGCGGAGATCTGCGCTGAGGTGGAGCGTCACGTGTGGCCATGGATCGCCGCGGGCATCGTCAAGCCCGTCATCGGCCGTGTCATGCCGCTCACGGATGCGGCCGACGCCCACCGTGCGCTGGAAGCCGGCGAGGTCACCGGCAAGATCGTCCTCAGGCGCTGAAGCCGCGCGCCTGATCGTCGAGCACCGCGTCGATCAGATCGGCGACACCCTCGTCGTCATTGCTGGGCAGCACGTGCGTCGCGATGTCGAGCACCTCGGGGTGCCCATTGGCCATGGCGTAGGACGTCCCCGCCCACGCGAGCATCGGCAGGTCGTTGGGGCCGTCCCCCGCGGCCACGACATGCAGTGGTCCGTGCCCCTCCCCGGCGGCCACGCGGGCCAGGGTGGTGGCCTTCGTCACTCCCGCGGCACTGAGCTCGATGAGTGAGTCGCCGTACCCGGAGTGCGTGACCTCGGCAAGGAGACGGCGCAGAACATCATGGTGCTGCGTTTCGCCAACCAGCTCTTCGAGGTCCTGTGGAACAACCGCTTCATCGACCACGTCCAGATCACCTGCGCCGAGCACCTTGGCATGGAAGGCGGACGCGGCGGCTATTACGACAAGTCCGGTGCCCTGCGCGACATGGTGCAGAATCACCTCCTCCAGCTCCTCAGTCTCGTCGCGATGGAGCCGCCCGCCGATCTCTCGGCCGACGGGGTGCGCGATGAAAAGGTGAAGGTGCTGAAATCGCTCCGCCCTTTCCGCAGTGTCGAGGAAGTCGCCGCCAACGTGGTGCGCGCCCAATACACCGCCGGCACCGTCAACGGCACCGAAGTGCCCGGCTACCGCCGCGAGGATCGCGTCAATCCCGGATCGATGACGGAGAGTTATGTGGCGCTGAAGATCATGATCGATACCTGGCGCTGGGCGGGTGTGCCTTTCTACGTCCGCATGGGCAAGCGACTCCCACGCAAGGGCACGGAGATCTCGATCCATTTCAAGGACGCGCCGAAGGTGCTCTTCAACGCCGCACCCGGTTCCGAGGCGATGCCGGGGAACGTGCTCGTCATCCGCATCCAGCCGAACGAAGGCATCTCCCTCGGGATCCGCTCGAAGCGCCCCGGACCCGCCGCGACCCTGCAGGCGGTGAAGATGGATTTCCTCTACCAGACGAGCTTCGGGAAAGGCAGCCCCGAGGCCTACGAGCGCCTCCTCCTCGATGCGATGGCCGGCGACGCGACGCTCTTCGCCCGAAAGGATGAAGTCGAGACCGCTTGGCGCTACGTCGATCAGATCGAGAATGCCTGGCACCAGTCGCCGAATCCCCCGAAGATGGCCGAATACCCCGCCGGCTCGTGGGGGCCGAAGGAAGCAGACGAACTCCTGGAACAAAGCGGCCACGAATGGCGGCGTCTTTGAAAATTCCGGGCGTGAAAGGTGGCCTGCTCGGCGCCTTGGTTCTGGGTGCTCTCGTCGTTCGCGGCGAGGAGACGCCGCCCACGCCCGTCCCCGCGCCGGCTCCGCTGATCTTGAAAAAGTTCGCGGGTGACGTCTTCAATCTCGATCAGTTCACCCTGCAGATTCCGATCGACGACGATGGCGACGGGATTTCCGATGTCGTCGCGATGCCGCTGCTGCGGAATTTCGAGGATCCCGCTTTTTTCCAGATCGACAAGTTGGGCGAGGCCATCGTCTTCCGCACCCGAAGGGGCGACGCCCGCATGGAGGGCGCGACCCATCCGCGTTGCGAGATGCGCGAGTTGAAAAAGGGCACCGGGGAACCCGCCTCGTGGAGCACGACCGATGGAAAGATCCACCACTTCTTGACCACCCTCGCCTTCACCCGCGTGCCGGAGGACGGCACTCCGGTCGTCGGCGTTTCGATCTGGGGAGAGCAAGGCGAGGCCCTCGCCGTGCGCCACGAAAAAGGCCGGGTGGTGATGGCGCGGGCGGGGCTGGAGCCATTTGTGCTGGAGGACTCCTACGTCATCGGGACTCCGTTCGAGTTCATGATCCTGCTCGACAAGGGAAGGGTCCGGCTCCTGCGCGACAACCAACAAATCGCCGAGTGGCCGCTCGAGGCGGAGGGCTTGCAATTCCGCTTCGGTGTCGTGATGGAGGCAGAGGCTCCGGAGAGCGGCGATCCCAGGGCGGCGGCGGAGGTCACTTTCTGGAAGCTTTACCTGACGCGCCGATAAACGGGACTGCCGACTTTTTCACACGCCGTCGAGGATCGCCTCGGTCATGCGGAGAGCCTCGAGATTCGGTTTCACCTCGTGGACCCGGTGCAGACGCACGCCTTGCTCGCGGGCGTGGGAGGTGATCGCCACGGTGCCCCAGGCACGATCCTCGGGACGGTCGGATCCCGTCACCTTCGCGAGGAAGGATTTGCGCGAGACCCCGAGGAGGATGGGCCGTCCGTTCACGGTGTAGCGGTCGAGTTCGCGCAGGATCGCGAGATTGTGATCGAGCGTCTTGCCGAACCCTATGCCGGGATCGAAGACAACCGATTCCTCCGCGACGCCCGCCGCGAGGAGGGCCTCCAGCCGCTCGCGGAAAAAGGCGGTGATTTCCCCGTGAAGATCGGTGTAAACGGGATCGACCTGCATCGTGCGCGGCGTGCCCCGCATGTGCATGACCACGAGGCCCGCTCCGCTCGCCGCGGCGACCTCGACCAACTCCGCGTCACGGAAACCGCGGACATCGTTGATCACCTTCGCGCCCGCGGCCACGGCGGCGGCGGCGACCCCGGCTTTGCAGGTGTCGATCGAGAGGATCGTGTCGGGACATTCCGCGGAGAGCCGCGTGATCACCGGGAGGACGCGGCGCAGCTCCGCCGCCTCATCGACTTCCGCGGCACCCGGACGCGTCGATTCACCGCCGATGTCGATGAGGGCGGCGCCTTCGGTGATGAGGCGCTTCGCCTGTTCCACCGCCGCATCGACCGTGGCGAAGAGACCGCCATCGGAAAACGAATCGGGGGTCACGTTGACGATGCCCATGATCCCGCCGCGACGGGAGAGATCGAGGGTGCGGTCGAGGCAACGCCACTTCATGATCGTAGGGTGGGGTCGGACTCATCGGGCGACAGGAATGTCGCCCCTCCTTGGCAGCTTGCGCGTGCTGGAGCGGAGAGTGGAAATCAAGCCAGCGCCGGCGCGAGGGGACGGCACGACTCGGCTTCGGGAGCGGTGAGGTCGCGATTCGGCTTTTGGGGCTGGAGGCCGAGTTTGCGGAGGAGATTGAGGTCGGCCTCCGACTGGGGATTGCCGGTGGTGAGCAGCTTTTCGCCGTAAAAGATCGAATTCGCCCCGGCGAAGAAACAGAGCGCCTGGAGTTCCTCGCTCATCTGCTTGCGTCCGGCGGAAAGTCGGACCTTGGCCTTGGGGATGGCGATGCGGGCGAGGGCGATCATGCGCACGACCTCGAAGGAGTCGACCCCCTGCGATTCCGCGAGCGGCGTGCCCGGGATGGGCACGAGCGAGTTGATCGGCACGCTCTCGGGCTGGGGATTGAAATTGCTGAGAATCTCGAGCATGCGGAGACGGTCCTCCGTCGATTCGCCGAGACCGAGGATGCCGCCCGAGCAGACCGACATCCCCGCGTCCTGCACGTGGCGCAGGGTGTTGAGGCGGTCCTGGTAGGTGTGGGTCGAGACGATGTTCGTGTAATGCTCGGGCGAGGTGTCGATGTTGTGATTGTAGGCGGTCACCCCGGCCTCTTTCAGCTTCGCGGCCTCGACCGCGCCGAGTTCGCCGAGGGTGGTGCAGACCTCCATGCCGAGTTCGCTCACGCTCGAGACGATGTCGAGGACCTGGTCGAAACGCTTCGTGCCATCCTTCACGCCCTTCCAGGCCGCGCCCATGCAGAAGCGCGTCGAGCCCTGCTCGCGGGCGAGGCGGGCCCGCTCGAGGATTTCATCCTTCTCCATGAGACGCTCCGCGGCGACACCGGTCGAATAGCGGGCCGACTGGGCGCAGTAGGAGCAATCCTCGGAGCAGCCGCCCGTCTTGATGCTGAGGAGGGTGCAGAGCTGCACCTCGTTTTCGGGCCAGTTCGCCTCGTGGACCCGGCGCGAACGCTGGATCAGGTCGAAAAAGGGAAGGGCGTGGAGCTGGGAAAGTTCGTCGAACTGCATCGGGGAAAGGGCGTCTGGAGGATTCCGTGGGACCGTAAGAAGACCACGAAATCGCCGGATTTCACCTGATTGTTGCGGAAAAATCAGCTCGTCCAGCGTCCGCCCGGGGAGACGAAGGGCAGGGTGCCCTCGTAGGTCTTGGAGTAATCCGTCTTGCCGATCGCTCCGATCATCTTGACCCCGGTGACGCGTTTCCACTCGGCGGTGAAGGATTCGCCGCTGTGGCAGCCCCAGCTCTTGCAGTAGGCGCCGCGGGCGAAGGCCTTGCGGTTGATCCGCTTCAGGTCGCTCTGGTGGAGGAAGGACCGCGACGCTCCGAGGATGTGGTTGCTGTAATCGAAGACGAAGCAGTACTTGTTCGAATGGCCGAAGAACTCGAAGCCCGAGACTTTCACCGAGCTGCGGTTCTGGCCCGAGTTGATGTAGTTGACGACCTCGTCGGATTCGCTGAACCAGACGAGGCGGATCTTGTATTTGTCGCGCACGCTCTCGATGTTGGAGATGAGGGGCTGGCCGTCTTCGGCCTGGCGGTTCTCGTAGCCCGGCCGGTAGACCAGCCAGGTGATGTTCGCCGCGCCGTTGCTTGCCTTTTGCAGTTGCTCGATGCGGAAGCGCGCGGTGCGGATGAAATTCCCCCACCAGCGGTCGTGCCGGTGGGCTTCGCGGCGGTAGGCTTCGAGCGAGACGAGGGAGGGGCCGCCCGAGACGAGGATGTACTCGTCGTTCGGATTGAGGGCGGCCGAGGCGTCCCGTGGTGCCGCCGCGAAGGCGGAGACGGCGAGGGTGGCGATGAGGAGTCTTCGCGTCATGATGGGCCGGCGGGCGGTAGGTCTGGTCGTGTCGGGTAGGTTACGCAAGGTGGCGCGAAACGCAAACGGAGGCGGCTGGCGCGATCTTTCAACCGAGACCGACAAAATCCGTCACCACGTGCCAGATCCGCTGCACCATCTGCTTGCGGCGCTTCGTCTCTTCCTCCCTCATGCGCTGTTCGCGGGCGGCCTCGTCGTGGGCGAGGAGCCGCTGGTGGTGGCGCTGGATCCGCCCCACGAACCAACGCCAGGTCGTGCCGGGCTGGCCGTTTTCGAGGAGGAAATGGGGACAGTTCTTGTTCGCGGGGTTGTAGCCTTCGCGCGGCCAGTGGTAGTGGGCGCGGATGTTCTCGATCGGGATCTTGTGATGGTACATCAGCGAGGCGGCGAGCTTGGCGGTGCGCTCCATCGTCGCGAGCTGGTTGTTGCCCTGGTGCTCGCACATCTCGATGCCGATGGAGTAGCGGTTCCCCGGGCCGTCGAAGTCGGCGTGCTCGCCGCGCTCGCTCGTGGGGATGTGCTGGATGATGGTGTCGTCCTGCACGGTGAAGTGCCAGCAGAGGTAGCCGCAGACTCCGCCGCGGAGCGCGCCCCGGTTCAGCGCCTTGGCATGGGCGTAGGCGTCGCCGGTCGGATTCTGCGTGCTGTGGATCGTGATGTACTGGGGCGTCATCTCGCGGAAAAGACGACGGCCGTACTTGCCCTCGGGAATGAGGTCGACTTTCAGGTTCAGCTCTTTCTGGGCTTCACCCGGATGGAGCGGGGTGTTTTGCACCGCCCCGAGTTCACGCTCCCAGAGCTGCCCCTTGGTCGAGGCGCCGGTCTGGTTCGAGTTGCACGCGGAGAGGAGGAGCAGGGCGGCGCCAAGCACCACCGGAGGGAGGAAGGGAAGGACACGTTTCATGGAACCAAGGAATGGATTCGACAAATGCCCGACAATTTAAGGGTCCGGAGAAGGATTCGCAAATTTATTAAAGAAAATTTAAAAACTTCTTAAATCTGAGAATCAAGGAAGGTGAAAAATCTGGCTCAATCGCTTCCCCGGATGGTTTGTCATCGTTCCAGGATCTCCACTTCGTAGCCATCGGGATCGGTGACAAAGGCCATCTTGATCTTTTTGCCGGAAGGAAACGCCTCGCGCCAGTCGGAGGGCCAGATGTCGATCCCGGCTTTTTCGACACGATCGCAGTAGCTCATGATGTCCTCCACGCCGAGGGCGGTGTGCATGAGGTCCTCGGGGAATTTCACCTCGAAATCGGGAGAATAGCAGAGCTCGAGAAAGTGATCGTTCCCGTCGAGTTCGAGGAAGGCGAGCTGGTTCCCGGCCGGCGACTTGTCGGTGCGGCGGGTGAGTTGGAAACCGAGGGTCTCGTAGAAGGCGATCGTCCGATCGAGATCGCTGACGCGGATGCGGGTGTGGAGGAATTTGATCATCGCAGAGAGTTGCCCTGTTTTCGCGGAGCGCGCAAGTGCCGGTTGGCGACCTTGCCGCCACGCCGCGGAGCTGCCCGGGATTCGACTCCCCCGGATCAATTTTGTTCAGCCAGGGAAGCGGCGAGCGATTTCGCGCCCGCCTCCCAGCCCGCGGCGTCGGCGGTGCCGAAAGCGGTCACCATTTTCCAAGTGCCGGTGAAGCCCGCCGGCACGGTGTCGTTGTCGAAGCATTTCAGGTAATACTTCCGGTAGGTGCCCGGCACGTTCCAGATCATGGAGACATTTAGGGCGTTCTCCGGAGCTTCGAGCAGGCGCGAGACCGCGTATTGCCCGCTGCCCGGCTCGCGCACGGCCACCCAGTCGACCTTTTGTCGCACGTGAAATTTCCGCGCCTCCTCCTCGCTATCGAGGAAGGGACCCGCGATCCGCTCCTCCGGTTTCGCATCCGATCCCGCGAGAAACGCGTCCACCGTCGGCGTCCAGGCGTGCATGAAGTGGTAGACGAGTTTCAAGGGCACGGCCTTTTCCGTGCGCACCGTGGTCGTTTCGATAAGACGGCCGTCCCGGATCTCGATTTCGCATTGCAGCTCGAAATCGCGGATCGCCGATCGCCGCACGAAGCGGAAGTGATCGCCGGACAGCTCCGCGGCCGGTTCGGCGAGCTCCCTGCCATCGAGGAAAAACGAGAGCGAGGTGAGCGGCTCGGGTTCATTCTCGAGGTGTTGCGTGCCGATGAAGCCGATCCCGGGAAAGGAGAAGACCGTGCCATAGGCGCTTTTCTCCGTCGTCATCGGCGTGCCGCGGTAGTCGATGCGGCCGGGCGTCCATTGCGAGGACTGCCGCAGCATCAGGGTCACCTCGCCAACGCGCACCGTGATCGACGGCAGATCAGGACCGAGGTTCGGTCGGAAGGGCTCTTTGGCCGCCAGAAACGGCGCGAGGAAAACGAGACTCTGGCAGAGGGCGGCGGCTTTCATGGGAGAACGTGGGGTTTCCCCCCACCATAGGGCCGGTGTCGTGTCCGGCGCATCGTGCGGCATCGCGCCGGGAACAGGCGCCGGCTCAGTCGTCGTCGTCGAAGATCCACACGCGCTTCGCGCCGTCCTGCCCCTCAAGACGGGTTTCCCCGTGATAGCTGATGAGACGGCGGACGACACGGTCGCACCGCACCGGGATGGCCTCGGCGAGGCGGTCGGAGTGGGTCACCACGAGGATCTGCGTCTCCGGGGACACCGCCGCCACGAGATCGGCGAGAGGGGTGAGCAGTCCGGGATGCAGGCTCGTCTCCGGTTCGTTGAGCACGAGAAAGGCCGGAGGCCGCGGCGTGAGCAGGGCGGTGACGAGCGCGAGGTAGCGCAAGGTGCCGTCGGAGAGCTCCGCCGCCGTCATCCAGCGGTTCATCCCGGGGCGCAGCAATTGCATCTGGAAGGTGCCCGTATCATCCAACGCGCGGCAGCGGCAGCCCGAAAAAGCCGCCTCGACCGCTTCGTCGAGCGATTCCCGGCGTCCCGATTCCGCGATGCTTTGCCAGGCCGCCGCGAGATTGCCCGCATCGTGATGCAGCACGGGCGACCACGATCCGATGCGGGGGCGTCGCGCCGGTGAATCGGCGTCGGTGCGGACCTGGTGGTAAAATCGCCATTCCAACAGGATCCCGCGCGCCGCGACGACTCCGGGATGACGCTCGCCATCGCGCACTTCGCTGAGCATCAGTTTCAACCTCATGAGCGCGACGGCCGGGATCAATCTGCTGGTCTGTCTCTGCGACCGCCGCGGGCAGTTCGAAAAAGGCGACCTCATCGACCGGCGCTGCCGCTGGATCTTTCCCATCGCCCGTTTTGTCTGCGTTCTGACGGCGTTTCTGGTGCTCTTTTTCTGCTATTGAAAAAGCGTCGATCCCTTCGCGAATTGGATAGCAAAACACCCCGCCGTGTGATCTCTTTGCGCTCGACAGCCGTCGCCAATCCACCCGGCCCCGTACCATGCCGCTCCCATCCATGATCCTTCGTCCCGCATCCCCTGTCACGGCGTTGCTTTCCACCGGTCTCTCCGCCGTCGCTCTCCTCGCGCCGGGCCTGGATGCCGGCGATGCCAAAGCCCCCCTCGACAAGGATCCCGCCACCTATGCCGAAACGGGATGGGACTTCACCATGGTGATGCCGGGCTGGTTCGCCGGGATCGAGGGCACCGTCGGCGTCAAGGGGGTCGATGGATATGTCGATGATGGATTCGATGACATCATCGACAGCCTCGGCTTCCTCGCCGCCGCTTCGGTCGAGGGGCGCAATGGCAAGTTCGGTTTCATCCTCGAGGGGATCTACACCCGCACCATTCTCGGGGGACCGACGCCCGGTCCGATTCTTTCGACCGTCGACGTGTCCATGGAGCAGGTCGTCGCCGAGGGGACCCTGACCTATCGTTTTCTCGAGACCGACCGTGCCTGGGTCGAGTTCCTCGCCGGAGCGCGCTACACCTATCTTGGGGCCGATCTTTCCCTCGTCGCAGATCCCGTCGGCATTGGGAATTTCAGTGAAGCCTTGAGTGAGGAACTCGTCGGCCGTGCTGCCGCGGCGGTGCGAGCCGAGGTCGATCGCCTCCTCCCCGCGATCATCGCGGGCTTGCCCGTGCCCACCGGAGACGTGGCCCGGAGCGAGCTCCAGGCCATCGAGGAGCGCGTCCTCGCCGCCGCCCGTGGCTTCCGCGATCCGATCCGCGACGGGGTGGACCGCGGCGTCGGCTCGGGCCGTTCCGGAGTGGGTGCCCTCGTCGAGGACAACCGGCTGCTTCGCCGCGCCGTCGGGGCCTATGTGGCTGCCCAGGTCGAGGCCCGCGTCGAGGCGGAACGTGCCGCGGGCTCCGCCCTCGTCGCGGCCGCCCGGGCCAATGCCCTTGCCGCCGCCGAGCGGCGTCTCGCCAAGGCCGAAGCCGCCCTCGCCAAGGCGATCGAGCGCCGTCTCAACGACGCGATCCCCGATACCGAACTGAGTGCGTCGAAAGCCTGGGTCGATCCCTTCGTCGGATTTCGCGGTCGCTACGATCTCAACGACCAGCTCTACCTCACCGGACGCGGCGACATCGGCGGATTCGGGATCAGCTCCGACAGCGCCTGGAATGTCTACGGCGCCCTCGGGATCGATCTTTCGCCCCGCACCTGCGTGGAGCTGGGCTACCGCTATTATCAGGTCGATTTCGAGCGCGGCGCGCTGAACTACGACGTCGCCACGAAAGGCCCCTTCCTCGGGGTGCGGATCGATTTTTGAGCCACACCGCTCTCAAGGGCGCAGTTCCACGACTCCGCCCTCGAGTCCGTGCAGCACCTTCACCTCCTGATCGGTGAGGACGCGGTCGAAGACGGCGAGATCATCGATCTCTCCGACGTAGGCCGCGCCGAGCACGAGCATCACCGCCTTCGGATCCCAGCCGAAGGTGAGGTCGAATCCCCGGATCTCCCCCTGCTTCTTCCCGTCGAGATAGAGCGTGCCGCCGTTCACCTCCTTGCCCGCGTTGATGCGGTCGAGCGTGAAGACGGCGTGCGTCCAGCGATCGCGGGAGAAAGGGGCGGACTTGAGCTGCACCATCGGCCGCTTTGCTTCGGGCACGACCTCCCAGCCGAGGCCCTCGGGATCCCAGAGTTCGATCAGCGGACGGATCGCGTAGCGGAAATAGCGCGGGCTGTGATCCTTCGACCACTCGAGGAAGATGAAGCCCTTCTTCGTGTCGTCGCCGACGATCTGGATGGGGTCGCAGTAGCCCGGCTCGAGGTCCTCGTCGGGGGTGATCTTCAACCAGAGCGAGACGGTCGAGCTCCAGCTTTCGGCGTTGTAGCCCAGCACGCCTTCACCCAGGTAGCCGGGGCGGGTAGCGCCCTTTTTCGGAAACCGGATCGCACCCCCGTGGAGGCCTCCCTCCGGCAGCAGCTTCGCCTCCTCGTTCCCCGCGAAGGGCGCGAGCCCGGCCGAAGACTTCAGGTAACAGGCCTTGTCGCCGCGCGAATAGTCGGCGTCGAAACCCTTGTCAAAGGAAGCGTGTAGGGCGAGGGAGGCGCGGAGGCGGTCTTCGGGCCGGGGCGGCACGACGTCGGCATGCGACACGGGGGCGAGACCGGAGGCGATCAACAGGCTGGAAAGGAGCGTCTTTTTCATGGGCGATGCGCTACTTTGCCCGAGGATCGGACTCCGGAGCAAGCGCATTCGCCGCCGGCGCCTCCACGCCATCGCGCCTTGTCGCGAAGACGGCCTTGCCAAGGCCGGCCGCTTTGGCGCATCGTGGCGCGATGATGAGAATCCCCTCCGTGCTCGCGGTGCTGTTCGCCGCCTCCCTCTCCGCCGCCGAGCCGGTGCGGCTGATCTTCGACACCGACATCACCGGCGATGTCGACGACGTCCTCGCCCTCGCGATGTGCCACACCCTCGCCGACCGCGGAGCCTGCGAGCTGATCGGCGTCACGATTTCAAAGGACAACCCGCGCACCGCCTCCTTCGTCGATGCCCAGAACACCTGGTATGGACGTCCCGACCTGCCCGTCGGCGTCACGCGCGATCCGCAGGCCCAGCAGCGCGAGAGCAAATATCTCGGCCTCGCCGATTCACCCGATTACCCCCACGACCTGCGCGACAATGCCTCGGCCCGCGAAGCCGTCGATCTCCTCCGCGAACTCCTCGCCACTTCGCCCGACGGCAGCGTCACGATCGTCTCCGTGGGCATCGCCTCGAATCTCGCGAATCTCCTCAAGTCCGCGGGCGACGCCCGTTCCCCGCTCGATGGGCCCGCCCTGATCCGGCAAAAGGTGAAGCGCCTCTCGATCATGGCCGGGGCTTTCACTTTTGCCAACGGCACGAACTACCACCTCGAGGCGAATGTCATCAACGGCATCGGCTACATGCAGACCGTCGCGGAGCAATGGCCCGAGGAAGTGCCCGTGATCTGGAGCGGCTACGAGATCGGCGAAAACCTGCCCTTTCCCCGCAAGAGCGTGGCCGAGGACTTCGGCTACCGCGAAAAGCACCTTGTGCGCGAGGCCTACCTCCTCCACAGCGGTCCCGGGCACGACCGCCCCTGCTGGGATCAGAGCAGCGTGCTCGAGGCGGTCTACCCCGATCGCGGATACTTCGGTCTCTCCGCTCCCGGCCGCGTCTCGGTGGGCGATGACGGCTTCACCCGTTTCCATCCGACCGGTAGGGATGGCAAGGCGGGCAAGCGCGATCGTTTCCTGAAGATGACTCCCGTGCAGCAGGCCCGCGCCCTCGAGGCGATCGTCCAACTCACCGTGCAGCCCCCGCGATGAAAGCGATCCTGCTCCTCTGCCTCGCTCTGCTGAGCCCGATCACCGCCGCCGAGCTGCGTGTCTCGACCGGTTTCGACGGCGGCTCGGCGACGATCGAGGCGATCGACTCCGCGAAGCGCGAGATCCGGATCCGGCCCGGCGGAGACCCCGCCCGGGGATGGGCTTGTTGGTGGTTTGTCAGGATTGAAGGACTTGGTGCCGGCGAGCAGGCGACCCTCGTCCTGCACGGCAGTGAGCGCACCACGCGCAACAACGGCCAGGATACCGGCAAACCCCTCTCGCAGGACTGGGCCATGCCCATCGCAGCGGCCGTCTCGGACGATGGAAAGACCTGGCGGCAAACCGGGCTCGGCACGCGCGGGACCGATCGCATCTCCTACCCGCTCGAAGGCACCGGAGGTCCGCTCTGGGTCGCGTGGGGACCACCCTTCACCCCGCGCGAGACCGATGCCCTCATCGCGGAGGCGACACAAGCGCGGCCGGACCTCGTCCATCCCTTCACCCTTGCCGAGACCCGCGAAGGCCGGTCCGTGCGGGCCTTGCGGATCGCCGCCGCGGGCGATGCGAAGACCAAACCCGCCGTCTGGATCCACGCCCGCCAGCACGCCTGGGAGAGCGGCTCTTCGTGGGTGGCGCGCGGATTCGTGGATTGGCTCTTCTCCGATGCCGCGGAGGCAAAAGGACTCCGCGAACAGGCCGAGATCGTGATCGTGCCCATCATGGACGTCGATCGCGTCGTCACCGGCGACGGCGGGAAAGAGGCGGCTCCCCACGATCACAATCGCGATTGGTCGGATACGCCGCATTATCCCGAAGTGGCCGGGGCCCAGCAGCGCATGAAGGCCTACGCCGCCGAAGGCCGCCTCGCTGTTTTCCTCGATCTGCACAACCCCGCTTCGCGCGATCTGCGCCCCTTCTTTTTCGTGGGGCCGCCCGAGCTGCTCTCCGATACGGCCCGGGCGAACCGGGAACGCTTTTTGAGTCTCGCCGCCGGGCACCTCACCGGACCTTTGGCCCTCGATCCGAAACCCCGCGTCACCGGAGCGAACTACCATCCGCTCTGGCGTCGCATCAGCGGACAGTGGGTGAACGATCACGGAAACGAGCACACCCTCGCGGCCTGTCTCGAGACTTCGTGGAACACCCGGCACAGCACCACCGATGGCTACCGCACCGTCGGACGCCAGCTCGGCGAAGCGCTCGCGGCCTACCTCGCGCCACCGGCCCCTTGATTTCCCCTTGCCGGAAAGTCGCGTCCCGCGTTTGCTGGGGGCGTCATGGCTCTTCACCTCGTCGATCACCCCGTCATCCGTGAACGTCTCACCCGGATCCGCTCGATCACCTCGGGGACGTCGGAATTCCGCGAGGCCCTCCACGACGTCTCGCGTCTGCTCTGCTACGAGGTGACGCGTGATCTCGAGACCACGACCATCCCGGTGACGACACCTCTTTGCGAGACCACCGGTCATCGGCTCGCCCGTCCCGTCGTGCTCGTGCCCATCCTGCGGGCCGGGATGGGATTGCTCCAGGGTTTCACCGACATCCTCGGCGAGGCCTCCGTCGGCACGATCGGCCTCGCCCGCGATGAAAAAACCCTCGCGCCGCACCGCTACCATTTCCGCATGCCTCCCGCCCTGGATGAGGCCGAGGTGATCCTCATCGATCCCATGCTCGCGACCGGTGGCAGCGCCGGCGATGCCATCGATGAGTTGAAGCGCGAAGGCGCCACGCGGCTCCGTTTCGCCTGTCTCATCGCCGCGCCCGAAGGTGTCGCCGCATTCACGACACGGCATCCCGACGTGCCCGTCTACGCCGCCGCCCTCGACCAATGCCTCGACGAACGTGCCTACATCGTTCCCGGTCTGGGCGATGCGGGAGATCGATACTTCGGGACGTGACGTAACCGGTCGTGTGAAATTGAAACGCGACTTCCCCGTCAAAATCTGTCCCGTCTGCCAGCGGCCCTTCGCCTGGCGGAGGAAGTGGGCGCGCTGTTGGGAGGAAGTGCGCTACTGCTCCGAAAAATGCCGCCGCCACCGTGGGTCGGTGTCGTAACAGGGCTCGTGTCCGCGTTTCTCCCCAACACCCGGTCCGAAGCCCTCGCCCGCCTCGAGGCCTTCCTTCCCATCGCGTCCGACTACGGCGCGAGTCGGAACCACGTCGTGCCCGGACACCCAAACGTCTCGCGCCTCTCTCCCGCCACCCGCACCCGCGGAATCCTCGAGAGCGAGATCCTCGCCGCCGCCCGCATGCAGTACGCGCCTGAGGTGATCGAAAAATTCGAGCAGGAAGTCTGGTGGCGGCTCTACTGGAAAGGCTGGCTCGAACAGCGGCCCGAGATCTGGACAGGGTATCGCGAGGCACTGAACCCTCTTCGGTGGAGCGACCGTGCCCGCGCGGTGACCGCAGGGGAAAGCGGCATCGCCATCCTCGATCATTTCACCCGCGAACTCATCGCCACCGGCTACCTCCACAACCACGCCCGGATGTGGTGGGCCTCCTGGTGGATCCACGGCGAAGGGCTCCCCTGGGAGCTCGGGGCGCATTTCTTCCTGCAACACCTCCGCGACGGCGATGCCGCCTCCAACACCCTCTCCTGGCGCTGGGTCGCGGGACTTCACACCAAGGGCAAAGCCTACCTCGTGCGCCGGTCGAATCTCGAGCGGTATGTCGCGGCCGATCTGCTCGCGGAGCATGGAGACGGATTGGAAAGGCTCGAATCGGTCGAGGTCCGGTCTTTGCCGTGGCAGGACCCTTCACCGCCTCTCCGGGTCTGCGCCGCCGACCCCGAACCCGGCACGCGCAGCGGGATCTGGATTCACGACGAGGATCTCTCCGTGGAGCGATCGCCCCTGTCCGGGCTTTCTCCCGCCGCGATCCTTGCCACCGCTCCGGCCGGGCTGTGGGAGCGAGAGGCCTATTCGCCTGACAAACGCACCTTTCTCCACACCGCCCTCGCCGATGGGGCCGAGCGGGCCGCGGCTCATTTCCGCGTCCCGGGTGAGACCCTGGACGCCCGCGATCTCGCGGATGCCCTCGTGGCATGGGCCGGACGGGAGCGGCTCGATACCGTCGTTGCCCTCGCACCCTTCACCGGTCCGCTCGCCGATGAAGTCCCCGGCCTCGCCGCCGCCCTCGGCCACCGCGGCGTCCGGCTGAATCTCGTGCGCCGGCCCGAGGATGTGATCGTGATGAATCGTGCGACGGGCGGGTTTTTCGGGTTTTGGGAGAGGGTGCGGGGGAGGTGAGGTGGGGAATTGAGGGGTGGCGCGAGTGCCGCATGAACCAATCCGCGAACGCAAGGGATTCCAGCTGAAAAACGGAAACTCGAAAGAAACGAATGACGATGCACTTCAGTCATGACCAAGCGCTTCGTCGATTCAGAGCTCGTCTTCGGAGATAGGGATCAACTTCATCAGGCTCCGCTGGAGACCGACCTTGAGCGTCTTGTTGCCGTGAATGGGAATCACCACCCGCTCAATCCTTCCATCCATCGTGTAGACGTGGTGACTCCCGTTGATCCTCGCGAGCGTCCATCCCTTTGACTCCGCGAGCCTGGCCATCCGACGGCCTGTCACGGCCTTCATACCGCCAACTCAAGGATCTCGTCAGGAGCGGATACGATTTCAGCCTCGCCTGCGGACAGCCACCCCACGATCGCCTCTTGAAGGTTCGCCTCCAGTTCCTCCCGCGTGTCACCCTGAGTGACGCATCCCGGGAGGGCAGGAACCTCTGCCCAGAATCCGCCCTCTTCGGCGACGTGAATGATCGCTTTCAGCTTCATGCAGGGAAGAATAGCCGAGACTCCCTGCGGGCGAAAGTCTGAGTTTTCAGGCGAACTTGGTGCAGCTTGGGGGCTGCAAGCGCATCCACGCGTGCCTTGTGTGTGCCCAGCATGGGCAAATTGTAAATGGGGTTCGAGTCCCCTGTGGGAATACCGGAAATCGTCGGAGTGAAACGAAACCACTATCTGAGGCCAACTCGGGAAAGGTAACCAACCTGGGAAGGAAGGTTTCCCAGCCAGGGGCACCGGGCGACGCGCAGCCGCAAAGGCTATTGGCGGATGGGTCAGAATTCTTGTGGACGAATCGGAGTCCAAATGTTCAAACACCGTACTTCAAGTCCCTTTCTCACCAACGTCCCCAACCGTCCAAAATCCCCCGCCCGGAGTCAAGCCCGTCTGCCCTCGATTCGCCCGTTCCTCCATCCGCAAGCTTTCCGGCGCCGTAACGTCCGATCCCTTGGCCCTCCGCCATTCCGCCAGATTTGCGATTGATTCGCCCGCCATCCTTCTCCACATTGCCCGCCCATGGAAAACGTCATCATCATCGGAACCGGCTGCGCCGGTTGGACCGCCGCGATCTACACGGCCCGCGCCAACCTGCGGCCTCTCGTCATTTCCGGTGAACAGCCCGGCGGCCAGCTCACGACGACGACGGAAGTGGAAAATTTCCCCGGTTTCCCCGAAGGCGTCATGGGCCCGGACCTGATGATGCGGATGCAGCAGCAGGCGGAGAAATTCGGCACCCGCGTCGAATACGACCGCGTCGAGAGCATCGCGAAGCAGGAGGACGGCAGCATCCTCCTCAAGACCTCGGGCGGCACCGAATACCGCGCCCACACCGTGATCGTCGCCACCGGCGCGAGCCCGCGCCACCTCGGCCTGCCGAACGAGAAGGAACTCGTCGGACGCGGACTCACCTCCTGCGCCACCTGC
>JALRFZ010000166.1 GCA_023253615.1 Verrucomicrobiales bacterium
ATCCCGCCACCCTCGCCGCCGCCGGCGGAGGACCGCGCCTGCGTTTCGCCCTTTGGATCGGTGGCGACCGCGACGGGCACCCTTTCGTCACCGCCGAGGTGACCCAGGCCACCCTTGGCGAGCTGCGCAGCCAGGCCCTGAAACTCTATCGACGCGAGCTTGCCGGGTGCGCCTTCCACCTCAGCATCGCCACGCCCGAACATCCCGTGCCGGCCGGCCTCGCCTCGCGTCTCGAGGCCCTCGCCGCCACGCTCGGAGCCGAGGGGGGTGCCATCCTCGCGCGCAATCCCGAGGAGCCCTGGCGCGCCTTCGCCTACCTCCTCCGCGCTTCGCTCATGAGAGAGGGTCAACTCGCCGACCCGACCCTCTTTGGTGATCAGTTAGGGGTCTTGCATGACAGCCTCATCGAAATCGGAGCCACCCGCGCCGCGGCGGAAGTGGTCGCTCCGCTGCGCCGGAAGCTCGAGGTCTTCGGCTTCCACCTCGCCGAGCTCGATGTGCGGCAAAACAGTGCCTTCCACGACAAGGCGGCGGCCCAGCTCCTCACCGCCGCAGGCATCGCCGACGGAGCCTCCTTCGGCGAATGGCCCGAGGAAAAACGCATCACCTTCCTCGATGCCGAGCTGCGCTCGGCGCGTCCCTTCCTCCATCCTCGGATCTCCGCAGGACCCGAGGCCGATGCGGTGCGCGATTGTTACCGCGTCCTCCGCGAGCATTGGCAGAGCCACGGCGCCGGCATCGGCGCTCTCATCGTCAGCATGACGCGGCAGCTCTCCGATCTCCTCCTCGTCCATCTCTTCGCCCGCGAGGCGGGACTCACCTTCGCCACCAGCGAGGGCGGTTCCGTTTGTCCCCTCCAGGTCGTGCCGCTTTTTGAAACGCTCGATGACCTCGCCGGAGCCGCCGCCATCGTCGATGCCTATCTTTCCCATCCCATCGCCCGCGCCAGCCTCGCCGTTTCCGGACACGATCCCCTCACGCCCGATCGCCCCACCCAGCAGATCATGCTCGGCTACAGCGACAGCAACAAGGATGGCGGCATCCTCGCCAGCCAGTGGGCGCTGCACGACGCCCAGCAAGCCCTCACCTCGATCGGCACGAAGCATGCCGTGAAGCTGCGTTTCTTCCATGGTCGCGGCGGCACCGTCAGCCGCGGCGCCGGCCCCACGGATTGGTTTGTCAGGGCGCTGCCCCATGGTTCGCTCAGCGGTGACTTCCGCATGACCGAGCAGGGTGAGACGATTGCTCAAAAATACGCCCATCCCGAAAACGCCGCCTACCATCTCGAGAGCCTCCAGGCTTGTGTCACCCACACCACCTCGGCGCATTTGTTCGGCAAAGCCTCCGAGGATCCCGGACTCGATCTGATGCCGCGCCTCTCCGAGTGGAGCCGCCAGGCCTATCGCGAGCTGCTCGAGACCGAGGGATTCATCGAGTTCTACCGTCAGGCCACGCCGATCGACGCGCTCGAGCAGAATCAGATGGGATCGCGTCCTTCGCGCCGCACCGGCACCGCCAGCCTCGCCGACCTGCGGGCGATCCCCTGGGTTTTCAGCTGGACCCAAGCCCGCTTTTATCTGCCCGGCTGGTACGGCGTCGGCTCCGCCCTCGACCGGCTCCAGCGCGAATCGCCCGATGATTTCGAGCGCCTCGCCTCGACCATCCTGCGATCGACTCTGGCGCGTTACATCTTCACCGGCGTCGAGACGAACCTCGTCAGCGCCGACCGCGACCTGATGGAGCTCTACGCCTCGCTCGTGCGCGACGAGGCCGTGCGCGAGCGTTTCCTCGGCCGCATCCATGCCGAGTACGACCGCGCCCGCACCTTGCTCGGTCGTCTCTTCACCCGTCCCGTCGCGGTGCGCCGCCCGCGCTTCGCGAAGACCCTGACCTTGCGCGAAGCCCCGCTCCGTGTCCTTCACCGCCAGCAGGTCGATCTGCTGCGCGGGTGGCGGGAAAGCGGCGGCGACCTCCCCCGCGACCTCGTCTTTTCAATCAGTGCGATCGCGAGCGGGTTGCGGAATACGGGGTGAGCTCCTCAACCTTTCCGAAATAAAGAATCATCGACGAAGCGTTGCTTTCCCGGCATCTTTGGCGCTCACCATGAACGCCTCACGACTCTCCGCGGTTTTGTTTCTTTCCCTTGCCTCGCTGCCTTTGCCGGGAATCTCGCAGGAGGAAACGTCACGCGTGCCGGTGGAGCTGGCTTCGACGCCGGCCCTTTCATCCGACGGGAAGCAGATCGCGTTTTCGTGGGCGGGAGATCTCTGGATCACGCGGGCTCGGGGAGGCCAGGCGAAGCGGATCACGACCCATCCCGCCTACGACAGCAGCCCGGCCTTTTCTCCGGATGGTTCGCGGATCGCCTTCACCAGCAACCGCACCGGCCAGGATCAAGTCTTCGTCATGCCGGTGGCGGGCGGCATTCCCCGACAGGTCACTTTTCATTCGGAGGGATCACGCGTCGTCGAATGGTATCCCGATGGAAAGTCGATCCTGATCGAAGGGCTGCGCGATTTCGGCACGCGACGGGCGACGCGATTCTACCGCATCCATGCCGATGAACGGCGCCCCGAGAGGCTCCTCTTCGACGCCGAGGGACATTCGGCGGCCCTCTCTCCAGACGGCACGAAGCTGCTCTTTTGCCGCGAAGGCAGCGAACTCTATCGCAAGGGCTACCGCGGCTCCCAGGCCTCGCAGATCTGGCTCGCCGAAGGGCTCGAGTCGGAAAAACCGGTTTTCAAAAAACTCGTCGCCCGCGAAAGCGAAGCCCGTTCACCCATGTGGAAACCGGATGGCGCCGGCTTCTGTTACCTAGGCGATCACGGCGAAGCAGCCCTCTTCGATGTGTGGGAGCGGGATCTCGTCTCGGGCGAGGAGAAGGCCCTGACCGGGCATCAGGAAGATCCCGCCATTCTCCCCGCGATCGCCCGCGATGGATCGGCGCTCGTCTTCCGCCAGCGTTTCGATCTCCATCGTCTGCCGCTGACAGACAAGGGCGCGGGGAAAGGGGCCCGTCCCCTCGCGATCGAGGCGGGCGCCGATACCCTGCCCGACCCGGTGGTGCGCCGAACCCTGACAAAAGCTGAAAACCTCTCCTTCTCCGCCGACGGACTCGAGGTCGCCTTCATCGCCGGCGGCGACGTCTGGGTGATGGATTCCGAACTGCGCGAGCCCGTCGCGGTGACGAACACCCCTGCCGAAGAACGCGAGCCCGTCTTTTCCGCCGATGGCGAGACCCTGTATTTCATCCGCGACGATGGCACGACCGTCGATCTCTGGTCGGCGAAGCGCGCCGACGCGAAGTCCTACTGGTGGCGGAACACGACCTTCTCGGAGAAACGTCTCACCACGGACGGTGCGGCGAAAGAGGACCTCCAGGTCGTGCCGGGCGGCAAAAGGATCTCGTGGGTCGCGGGTCGCGGCGATCTCTGGGTCGCGAACGCCGACGGCGGCGAAGCGAAGCGACTTTTTGAATCGTGGAACGCCCCACAGGTCGCGTGGTCGCCCGATGGCCTGTGGTATGCCTACGCCGTCGATGACAACGACTTCAACCGCGATATCTGGATCGCCCCGCTCGACGGAAAGTCGCCGCCCTACAATGTCTCGCGCCATCCCGACAGCGACGGCAATCCCGCCTGGTCGCCCGATGGAAAGATCCTCGCCTTCACCGGGCGCCGCTACGAGGACGAGACCGACATCTACTACGTGCATCTCACCCTCGCCGACGAGGAGAAGGACAAACGCGACCGCACCCTCGAGAGCGCCTTGAAGAAGATGGAGGCCGCGCGGAAAAAACCCGAACCCGCCACCCCGCCGAAGCCCGCCGATCCGCCCAAGGCCTCGGCCCCCGCCCCGCTCGATCCCGCGACTTCGAAAGACGGTCAGAACACTCCTGCACCAGCTCCTGCAGCCCCAGCTCCCGCACCGGACCCTGCCAAAACCACCACACCCGATCCGAAGGCCGCTGCTCCGGCACCTCCGACGGCGGCGAAGCCGGCTTCACCCGAGGCCGCGCCTCCGAAACCCGCGGCGACCGGCGTGAGCGTGAAGATCGATTTCGACCGCCTTTCCGAGCGCATCCATCGCATCGCCATTCCCGACGCCGTCGAGACGGGCCTCTTCTGGTCGCCGGATTCGAAGCGTCTCGCCTTCGCCGCCGAGATCCGCGGCGTCCGCGGCACCTACACGGTCTCCTTTCCCGATCCCGCGACGCCTGCGCTCCTCGTGAACAAGACCGGCGGCCTCGCCCGCTGGATTGCGAAGGATGAGACGATCCTCTGGCTCGTCGAAGGCCTGCCCGCGACCTTTTCGAAAGGCAGCCTCAAGACCTATTCCTTCACGGCGCGGCAGTCCTACGAACGAGCCGCCTACCAGCGCGCCGGCTTCCAGCAGGCGTGGCGAGTCATCCGCGACACCTGGTACGACGAAACCATGAACCACCGCGATTGGGATTCTGTCAGGATGAAATACGAGGAGGCCGCAGCCCGCGCCACCGACAGCCGCGCCTTCGATCGCGTCGTCGCGATGATGCTCGGCGAACTGAACGGCTCACACCTCGGCTTCAAATCGATGGTCGACAGCTTCCCCAACCGCAGCCCCCAGGGATGGAGCGAGGAAACGGCCCATCCCGGACTCCTTTTCGACCGGTTCTTCGATGGACCCGGCTGGAAGGTCGCCCGTGTGATCCCGCGCGGCCCGGCCGATGAAGGGGCAGCGAGGCTCCGCGCCGGTGATCTCGTCATGAAAATCGACGGCACGCCCTTGACCCGCGATCTCGATCCGACCCTGGTTTTGAACGGACCTCTCACCCGCGATCTGCGCCTCTCGATCGAGCGCAGCCATCCTCCCACCGGCGAGGAGAAGGAGGGCCGGAAGGAGAACCTCGAGGTCACCCTGCGCCCCATTTCCTACGCGCGGGCGCGGGAGCTGATGCAAGATGCGCTCGTCGAGGAGAGACGCGCCCTCGTCGAGCGCCTC
>JALRFZ010000237.1 GCA_023253615.1 Verrucomicrobiales bacterium
CGCGATCGTCATGCCGCTCTGCGGGTTCGTCGAGGCGGCCGAAGGCGCGAGAGGGGTCCAGCGCGTCCAGAAGGAAGCAAGGGTGAGGCTCTTTTCCCACTCGGTCAGTTTCGCGGGCACGGCGGCATCGAAATCGGCGAGGGCTTTGGTCGCGGCCTCGACGCGGCCTTTTTGCGCGGCTTCGTCGGCGGCTTTTTTCTTCGCGGCTTCGGGCTGGTAGGCGGTGAGTTCGGTGGTGGCCCTGGCGATGGCCTGAAGGCGGGCGATCTCGCGCTGGCTCTTCACGGGCACCCATTCGGCTTCGGCTTTCGCGACCTTGGCGGTGAGGACCTGGTGGTCGGCGTCGATCCCCTTCATCACCTCGAGGGCGGCGTCGATCTCGCCGGGGGCGGGGGATCGGGAGAGGATGCGGTAGTAGACCTCCTCGACGAGCTTGCGGTCGTCGGGCTGGGTCGCGACGAGTTTGGCGAGTCCGCTGTCTTTCGCCCCGATCGCGTCGGCGATGGCGGGTCCTGACAGAAACGCCATGATCGCGCTCATCTGCAGCTCGGAGGAGCGCTCGCATTCGCAGGCGCTCTCGCGCACGGGACGGCCGAGATTGGCGAGGAAGCCGCTCTTGAGATCAAGCTTGGCGTCGGGGAGCTGGCTGGCGCGCACGCCGCGCCCGGCACCCGGGATGTCGGAGACGGTGCCGGTCACGAAATGGACGGCGTCGTAGAGCACCTCGGCGGGGAGGCGGCGGGCTTTGGCGCGGGAGAAATTCACCTCGTCGTCGGCGTTCCAGTCATTCGCGGCGATGGAGAGCTGGTAGGTGCGCGACTTGCAGATCTCGGCGGTGAGGGCGCGGATGTCGAAGCCCGACTTCACGAACCGCGAGGTGAGGTGATCGAGGAGCTGCGGATTGGTCGGTGGATTGCCGGCGCGGATGTCGTCGAGCGGCTCGATGATGCCGGTGCCGAGCAGGTAACCCCAGACGCGGTTCGCGTAGCTGGTCGCGAAGTAAGGATTGTCGGGCGACACGACCCAGGCGGCAAACTGCTCGCGTCGGGTCGGTTTGTCGGGCTGGGTGAAGGCGACCTTGGCCAGCGGGGCCTCGTAGGGGAAGCCGGGCGCGGTGACCTGGCCGGTGCGGTCGTGCTTCATTTCGCCGTCGGGCTTGTCGGCGACGATCTCATAGAGCGGCTTGGCCCCTTCGACGGCGGATCCGCCGATGTTCTGGTTGGGCGCGTTCCTCGCATCCCGGGCGAGTCCGACCTGGGCGAAGTAGGCGGCGGTCTCATAGTATTGATCCTGCGTCCAGCGTTCGAAGGGATGGTCGTGGCACTTGTTGCAGTTGAACCGGGTCGCGAGGAAAAGGTGGGTGGTGTTTTCCACGATCTCGGCGGGCTCGCGGAGGATCTTGTAGTAGCTCGCGGCGGGATTCTCCTTGTTCGATCCACTGGCGGTGAGAATGGAGTAGGCGAACTGATCGTAGGGGGTGTTGCTCTCGATCTGTTTGCGGATCCAGTCGCGGTAGAGGCGGGTGCCCTCGTCGCCGAGGAATTTGGAATTCACCTGAAGCATGTCGCTCCATTTGTTGGTCCAGTGGTCGGTGTATTCGGGGGTCTTGAGGAGCTCGTCGACGAGCGCGTCACGTTTTTCCCGGGTGGGGCGGTCGTCGGCGACGAAGGACTTGACCCTGTCGGATGTGGGAGGCAACCCTGTCAGGTCGAGGTGGACGCGGCGGACGAATTCCTCGTCGGTGCAGAGCTCGCTGGGCTGGACTTTCATCCGCTCCCACTTGGCGGCGACGAGTTTGTCGATCTCGCCCCAGGTCTCGGGCGCTTTCCAGGTGAAGCCCCCGCGGTCGCCCATCACCGTCAGGGTGGTGGCGGCGTAGGCACCCTCGTAGCGGGCGAGGATGGGGGCCTCGCCACGGCGCACGGTGTGGAGCAGGCCGAATTCATCGTGCTCGGCGACCTCGGTGTTGCCGGATTCGATGAAGGATTCGAGCGTGACATCGCGCGTTTTCCCATCGGTGTAGCGGGCGACGACGCGGAACTGCTGGCGTCCGCCGAGATTCTGGATCACAGGATTTTTCGGGAACAATTCGATCGAGGCGACGCGGGCGACTTTCGTGTCGAGCTTGGCTCCTCCGGCGATCCATTCGCGGATGACGTGGTAATAACGCGAATCGTGATCGGTCAGCATCCCGGCCTCGTGCGGCACGGCGCCGGTCGCCTTCAGCAGCATCAGCGAATCGTCGGGCGAGGCGAAATTGACGCGGCGGGCGGTGTGGTCGTCGGCGAAACCGCGCACGTCGTAGAGGGGATCGTAGCCGCGGAGGCTGAGCTTGAAGCCGCCCTTGCCATCCTTCGCACCGTGGCAGGTGCCCATGTTGCAGGCGAGACGGGTGATGACGGGATTCACATCCTGCACGAAGTCCGGCTTGGCGACGGCGGCCGGGGGCGTGAACTTCACCGGAGCGACCGTGCTCTTGTCGCCGAGGGTCGCGGTGAGGGTGCCTTCTCCCGCGGCGGCGGGACGCAGGATGCCACGATCGGAGATGGTCGCGGCGGGGCCGTCGATGCTCCATTTCACGAAGCCGGTGACATCGGCGGTGGTGCCATCATCGAGCTTCGCGGTGGCGAGCACCTGGGTGTAGCGTGCGGCGGAGTCGAAGGAGAGGTCGGCCGGTGTCAGGGCGATCGAGGTGACGGTGCGTCCCTCGGGGAGGCTGCCGACGGTCTCGTGATGTTTCGCTTTTTTGCGATCGGTCAGGGTCGGATCGGGCTTCACCGCGGGCGGGGTCGCGTCGATCGCGATGGGAGAGAAGGTCTTTCTCCCGGCGAGGGTCGCGGCATCGAGGAGGCGGATGAGGCCGTCGGCACCCGAGGCGGCGATGGTCTTGCCATCGGGAGAGAAGGCGACCGCATACATCGCGGTGGTCGTGTCGAGGCCTTTGATGAGTTCGGCACCCTTGGTGTAGAATTCCTCGAGGGCGGGCTCGTAGTTTTCACCGGGTCCGGGGGCGCGGCGCACCGTTTCAAAGAGCTTCTTCAATTCCGGAGTGATGGTCGCGTCGTACTCCGATTTGTAGAGATGGATCTGGCCGCTGCCGTCGAGGCTGGAGACGGCGGCGAAGGTCTTGCCATCGGGCGCGAAGGCGGCGTCCCAGATGCGGCCTTTCATCGCGGGATACTTGCGGATGAGGTTCGCGTTGTCGCCGATGACGCGTTTGGTCTCGCGCTTGGTGCGGTAGATTTGCGGCACGCCGTCGGAACCGCCCACGAGGATGTGATCCTGGGTCGGATGGCGGTCGATCGTGTTGATTCCGCCGGCGAGGGCGCCGGGGGTGATGGAGGTGAGGTTGTCGATGAAACGCTCGGTCGCGGTCTCGGTGAGCTTGGCGGTCATGTCGCGGCCGACGGACATGAGATGATCGCCCTTCAGCGACCAATCGGTATCCAGGACCCAATCGTTGTGGCTGCCCATGAAGAGCACCTGATCGCCGTTGGAGGCCTTGATCGCACGGACGGTGTTGTCGGGCAGGCCGAAGGCGACGAGGCTGCCATCGGGCGACCAGCTCGCGCCGTAAGCGGTGTCGAAGCCGACGATCTTGGAGAGGATGAGCTCGGATTTTTCCAGATCCCAGACCTGGATCTCGCCCATGCGCCCGGGGAGGCCGCCGGCGACAGCGAGCTTTTTCCCATCGGGCGAGAAACGCACCGACTGGATGCGTTCGGCGAGGCCGACGAGGCGCTTCACGAGCCCGGAGCCGTCGGCCTTGTGGACGAGGACTTCATGAAAGCCGGCGACGGCGAGGAGTGAGCCATCCGGTGAATAGTCGAGCGAATTCACCACCGGCGGCACGGCGTAGAGCGGGGGATTGGCCATGGTGTATTGCTGGCGCGCGTTTTCGGGGGTGTCGTCTTTCGCGCCTTGCTCGACCCACTTCGTGACGAGGGAAACTTCGTAGGCGGTGAGAGGCTCCTCTTTCGGCGGCATTTCGGGACGTTCCTCGCCGGGAGCGGCGACGACGAGATCGAGGAGATGGCTCTCGGCGGGTTTGCCGGGGACGATGGCGGCACCGTTCTCGCCGCCCTTGATGAGGGCGGCGACTTCCGTCATGATATAATCGGCCTTGGCCTTGGAGGGCTGGTGGCAGCCCTGGCATTTCGCTTGGAAAACGGGACGGATGTGTTGGTAATAGCTGACGGTCGCGGGCGGGGCGTCCGCTTTTTGCGCCGCGGAGAGGACGGTCGAAACGGAAAAGGCGGCCAGGGCGATGAGGGCAGGGCAGAGGCGCATGGTCGGCGTAAGTCTGAAAGTGGCAGGGGGGAGAGTCCCGATTTGTGAGACGTCCGAATGTAGAGGATCGCGACCTTTTCGGGTAGGACGTGTTTGCGGGGGCAAATCGACCGTAAGCTCAGCGATCCTCCGGGACGATCGTGACGACAAGCGGACGATGATCGCTGGCCTCGTCCCAGTCCTCCCAGTGGTGGATGCGGCAGGCGTCGCGGACGAGTTCCTTCGAGAGCCCTTCGTTGACGAGGGCGTAGTCGAACCGGGAATAGGAGTCGGCAAAGGACCAGTGGTGCGTCCAGCGGAAGCCGAAGGGATCGGCGAGCCCGAGGGCGGTGAGGTAGCCTTTGCCGCCGAATCCGCCCTGGATCGTCTTGACGGGGGCTTCGGGCCGGTGGTCGTTGAGATCGCCCATGACGATGAGATTCGCGCCCGGCTCCTCGCCGAGGATGGCGTCGAGGTGTTGGCGGGCAAGTCGGGCCTCGTGCAGGCGCATGAGGGTCTCATCGCCCTCGGGGACCTCGCGCTTCGATTTCAGGTGCAGCCCGATGTAGCGGAGGTGATAGGAGGAGGAGATGGCGATCTTCACATCGAGGATACCGCGCTGGAAGGCGTGGCGGGTGCCCTCCAGCTCGTAGGTGTGGTCGTCGCGCGAGTTCCTCGCCACGATGGGATGGCGGGAGAGCAGGGCGAGATTGCGGTTCCAACCCGCCGCGTCGCGGACGAGTTCGGTATGGGGCAGGTCGATGCCTTCGGCCTTGAGCCGTGCCTGGAGGTCGGCCAGATGGGTCTCGTCGCCGATCTCGCACACCCCGAGGATGTCCGGACGGATCGCGGCGAGGCCCTCGATGACCGCCTTGATTTCGTTCTCCGGCTTGGGGGCGTCGGGCACGACCTCGTCGTTGACGCGCCTCTCCATCGCGAGGTAGTTTTTCAGATTGTAAAACGACATCACCACCGGATCGGGGGCTTTGTCGGCGGCCATCGCCGAACCGAGGAAGGCGGACACAAAAAAGACCGCCGGGAATACCGCGGCGGTCTTTGCAAAGGGCGGAGCCATGGAGAGGGGATCCGTCGGGGAGGGGGATCAATCGTGCGGGTTGCCGTCCGAAGATTTCTCGCGCTCCTTGGGTGCCCGGTCCCACTCGCGCTTGCCTTCTTCCTCGCCCATCGTGATCTCGCGCTCGAACTCGTGCTTGGCCTTTTTGAATTCGCCCATGCCCTTGCCGATGCCACGGGCGAGCTCGGGGATTTTCTTCGCGCCGAAGAGGAGGAGGACGATCAGGAAGATGACGATCATCTCCTGCATGCCCACGCCGAAACCAAGGTAAAATCTTTCCATGTGGGAGCGTAGGTCGGCCCGCGGGGCGATGCAAAAGGTATTTCCCGACTTCTTCGCGTGGCGCGATCGCGTGATGGGTGTGGTCTGGTCCCGCGACACCGGCCGGGCGCCTCTCCCGGGCATTTCCCCGGGGGCAAAACTTGTGCCTTTTTCCCCGTGTTTGAGGCGTTCGTCAGGGGATTGGCGTAACCAATGGTTGATTGACATTCGTCATCCAGATCCTTCAGTGCCACCCACCACTTGTCATGACCCAGAATTCCGCGACCCTCGATCCGGCGAACAGCGGCGAACTTTCGCCTTTCGCCTTCCTCCGTCCCGAGTTGGACCGGGTCGAGTCCCGCATCCGCGAACAGGCGAACGCCTTCGACCCGGCCGTGGAGCCCTACGTCGCCTTCATCCTCAATACCTCCGGGAAACGGATCCGGCCGGCGCTCGCCTTTCTCGCCGGCGGTGCGACGGGAGGGGCAACCCTGACGGGGCCCGGCAAGGCGCTGCGCAGCAAGCCGGCCTCAGGGCGGTCGCGCCTTGGCGGCGAGATCAGCCAGGCGGTAGCAGCAGCAGGGCCCAGCCAGCCTGCAGCAGCGCT
>JALRFZ010000293.1 GCA_023253615.1 Verrucomicrobiales bacterium
CGATCAAGGTCAGCGCCGTGATCGGCAGGATGAACCAGACCATCGCGACGCGCAGCGTGCCGAGCGCCTCGTGGTTCGTCGCCGTGAAGATCAGGTAGACGAGATAGGCGATGTAGAAAAACAGGAACATCGCCCCGTTGAAGCGGCTGATGCGGTAGCCCGCGAAGAAGATCGGCAGACAGGCCACCGCCACCGCGATCATCACCGGGATGTCGAAACGCAGCGCCGCCTCCGAGACCGTGATCCCCGTCGGCGCCACCAGCGAGCTCAGGCCGAGGACGCTGACGATGTTGAAGATGTTCGATCCCACGACATTGCCCACGGCGATGTCGCGCTCGCCCTTGATCGCCGCCACGATCGAGGTGGCGACCTCGGGCATGGAGGTGCCGAGCGCGACGATGGTGAGTCCGATGACGAGCTCCGAGACCCCGAAGGCCTGGGCGATCGCGACCGCGCTGGAGACGAGCCATTTCGATCCGAGCACGAGCCCGACGAGCCCCGCGATGATGAAGCCGAGATTTTTCATCAGGCCCGGAGACGCTTTCCCACCGTACTCGGCCTCGTATTCCCCCTTCACCTCTTCGTTGCCCTCCTTCCGGCTCTGGCGGATGAGGAAGACGGTGTAGGCGATCGCTCCGGCAAAAAGAAAGATTCCGTCGATCCGGCCGATCCCGCCATCCATCCCCATCGGCAGGATCAGCAACGAGACCCCGATCATCACCGGCACGTCGAAACGCACGAGCTGTTGCGCCACGATCAAAGGCACGATCACCGCCGAGATCCCGAGGATGAAGAGCACGTTGAAAAGATTGCTGCCCACCACATTGCCGAGCGCCAGGTCCGCCTGCCCTTTGAAGGCGGACATCACGCTGACCGCCAGCTCGGGCGAACTCGTGCCAAAGGCGACGACGGTCAGCCCGACGACGAGGGGGGAGATTCCGAAAGAGGTGGCGAGCCGCGAGGCACCGCGGACGAGCCATTCCGCCCCCCATACCATCACGACCAGACCGAGAACGAGGAAAAGGGCGACGGAGAGTGTCATACAGGGAGAAGAACGCGGGCGCGGAGAGAGTCGGGTTGGAATGTCACGCGAGATTCATCCGGATTTCACCGGAATCAACAGGAACGTCCGCCTTCGCCGGCGGCTTTTTTGCCCGTGCCCGGAGGCAGCGGCGGGAGTTCGGCCTCGAGCACCCCCTTCGCACGCGGCCACAACAGCATCGCTTCGATGATGAGCCAGACCTCGAGCGCGAAAATGAAAAGCGCCACGCCGACGAGGAGGAACTGCCCTTTGTCCCACCACTTCACCACGTCGGTGAACATCGCGAAACCAGGCAGCACGAGCATGAAGATCATCGGGATGACGGTGAAAAACACCGGGATGCCCCGACGCCAGAGCCAGAAGGAAACGACGAGGAAAGCGAGCCCCCCGAGGAGCTGGTTGGTCGCTCCAAAGAGCGGCCAGAGGATCAGGCCTCCCGTGCCGATCGTCTCCCAGGTCCACGGATCACCCGGCTTCGGGAAGAGGGCGAGGGCAAAGGCCGTCGTCACCGCGAAGAGCGTCGCCCCGTGCCGGTTCGTGAGCCAGACGAGCGGGTTCATCGAGAAGCTCTTGCCCACCGTGCCGTGCTCGAACTCGGTATCATAGCCCTCCGCAGCCATCGCCGTGGGCGAGACTTTCGGAGCAAAGGTCGCGGCGAGCTCCTGCACGACGTAGCGCTGCAGACGCGTCGCGGTATCGAGCGTCGTGCCGGCGAAGGAAGCGACGAGCACGCCCATCAGCGCCGTGGCCATCACGTGGTTCACCCCGATCGCCTCGAGGAAATTCGCGGACCCCACGACGAAGGCTCCGATCGCCGTGCCCGTGGCCGTGTTCCAGTCGGCGTAGAGCTGGTTCCAGAGTGCCGCTCCCGCCGCGTCGCCGAATTTCGCCTGCCAGCCGAAGCCGATCCCGGCGGCGACGGCGAGGATCACGAGCGTGGCGAGGAAGCCCTCGAGCAACATCGACCCATAACCCACGAATTGCGCGTCGCTCTCACACTTGAGCTGCTTGCTGCTCGTGCCGCTGCTGACGAGGCAGTGGAAGCCGCTGATCGCGCCGCAGGCGATCGTCACGAAGAGGAAAGGAAAGATCGGAGGCGCGTTGAGCGGGTTCGCGTTGAAAGCCGGCGCGACGAACTCGAGCGGCATGCGCCCGCCTCCCTCCACCGGCGAGATGCCACCGATGAAAGCCGCGACCCCGAGCCCCACGACGATGAGCGCGAGCGAAGAAATGAGCTGCAGACTGTTGATGTAATCGCGCGGCTGCAGCAGGACCCACACCGGCATGACACTGGCGACATAACAATAGGCCAGCAACACCGCCACCCAGACCCAGACCGGCCAGGCCGCAAGCGTCGCGTTCATCGTCTGGATCGCCGTGCCGAAGGCACCACCGGTCCACTCCAGTCCGGGACAGGCCGCGCCGAACCAGACGGTCAGATACATCAGCCCCAGTGCGATGAGCGAGGGCCAGAGCAGTTTCTTTCCCTTCCGGTGCACCGCCACCCCGATCCAGATCGCGATCGGGATCTGCAGGAAGACCGGCAGGATCGACTCGGGGAATTGCGTGAAAACCCTCGCGATGACCCAGCCGAAGATCGCCAGCACCACCCAAAGGGCGAAGAGCAGGATGAAGAGAAAGAGGAGCCGCGCGCGGGGATTGATGACGCGCCCGGCGATTTCCCCGACCGTCATGCCACGGTTGCGGAGGCTCACCACGAGGGTGCCGAAATCATGCACCGCACCAATCAGGATCGAACCGAAGAGCACCCAGAGCAGGGCCGGCACCCAGCCCCACATGATCGCCAGCGCCGGACCCACGATCGGCCCCGTGCCCGCGATCGAGGTGAAGTGGTGGCCGAAGACGATGCCCTTCGAAGTGGGCACGTAATCCTGGTCGTCGTTGATTTCCACGCTCGGCGTGATCGCCTTCGCATCGAGGCGGAAAATCTTCCGGGCCAGCCAGCGCCCGTAGGTGTGGTAGGCGATCAGGTAGAGGACGAGGGCTCCGAGAGCGATGGCGAGGGTTTGCATGGGCGGTTGGCCGGAACCGTAAGCACGGATCGGCACCGGGGCCAAGACGATTCTTCGGACCTGACAGGGTTCACTCCCCCACCCCACCCTCTCCGATCGCCGATTCGGAGTTGGACAAGCGGCCGACCGCTCGCTTAGTCTGTCGCCCCATGCCCGCCGACGAAATCGCGAATCACTTCACCACCCTCGACTGGGGGGTGGTCGTCATTTACCTGCTGCTCACCACCTGGATCGGCCACCGCCTCGCCGGCAAGGCGGCGACGGTGAAGGATTTCTTCCTGGGTGGCCGCACCATGCCCTGGTGGGCGGTGAGCGGATCGATGATCGCGACGGAGATCAGCGCGCTGACTTTCATCGGGGTGCCGGGCGGGGTCTACGCGGCGCAGGGCGACTGGACTTACCTGCAATGGGGGATCGGATCGATCATCGCGCGTTTTCTCGTCGGCTACTGGCTGGTGCCGCTCTACTACCGGCGCGAGATCTACAGCCCCTACGACTTCATGGGCAACCAGCTCGGCGAAGGCGTGCGACGGCTCGTCACGGGCTTGTTCTCGGTCGGCGCGATCCTCGGCCAGAGCGTGCGGGTGCTCGTCACCGCGCTCATCCTGCAAACCGTGACGGGTTGGGACATGACCTGGAGCATCCTCGCGATCGGCCTCTTCGCCCTGCTCTGGACGCTGATGGGCGGGATGCGCACCGTCATCTGGACGGACGTGATCCAGTTCCTCATCTTCATTTTCGGCGGACTCCTCGCCCTGGGCTGGCTCGTGAACGGCTTGGGATGGAACGAGATCGTCGAGGTGAACCGCTCCTTCGTGACGGGCGAAGGCGTCGCCGTCGACAAGATGCGGATCTTCGACTTCACCCCGCCGTGGGACAACGCGATGCTCAATTACACCTTCTGGGTGGCGATCCTCGCCATGCCTTTCCAGAATCTCGCCGCCTTCGGCACCGACCAACTCAACGCGCAGCGCATCTTCTGCTGCGGCACGCCGCACGAGGCGCGCAAGGCGATGGTCTGGAGCAGCATCTCGCTCGTCATCACCCTGGTGATGCTCGCGGTGGGATCCGGACTCTTCGCCTGGTATCAGATCAAGGGCATGACGCCGGCCGAGGCCGCGCTCTTCGCCAAAGATGCGAATTTCGTTTTCCCCACCTGGATCACGACGGTGGTGCCTCCGGGGCTCACCGGTCTGATCCTCGCCGGTGCTTTCGCCGCAGCCATCTCCAGCCTCGACTCCGTCCTCGCCGCCCTCTCGCAGACGAGCCTTTCGGCGATCCTCGGCCGCAAAAAGGTCGAGGCCGCCGAGCGCAGCGGGGAGATGGTGCGCCTCTCCCGCATCGCCGTGGCGGTCTGGGCGGTGCTATTGTCAGGGTTCGCGATCTGGATGGCCCGTGGCCACGCCGAGGCGGAAAACAAGAACCTGATCGATCTCGCCTTCGGCATGGTCGCCTACACCTACGGACCGCTCCTCGGAGTGCTCCTCGCCGCGATCCTGCCTGGGAAGAAGAGCCTCGTGGGCATCGTCGCCGGCACGGTGATCTCGGTGCTGATCGTGCTGTGGGTGAGGCCCGAGCTGCCGCGCCTTCTCGACACGATCGGGCTCTCGACGGCCTGGCTCGAAGCGAGCCGCCCGCAGATCGCCTTTGCGTGGTTTTACCCCATCAACGCCCTGATCACGCTCGCCTTCGCCTACCTCCCGCTCGGGCGGGCCACGCGCGCAACGGAGCACGGGGATTGAAGAACCACTACGGGTCCGGGATTCCCTCACTCCATCCGCTTCTCCGCGTTGAAACCGAGACAGAAGAGCCCGGAGAAAACGAAAGCGACCGCGCAGAAAACGAGGCCTTCGCTCCAATCCCCGTTTTGATCGAGGCCCCTGATCACGACCGGCAGCACCCAGATGCCGATGGCGGCACCGAGATTTCCCCACATGTTCGCCCAGCCGAAGAGCGGAGGCGTGTGCTTGCCACACATCTCCTGGAGCCCCGCCCAGAGTGCGGGCAAGCCGAAATCGGTCGAAAAAGCGGCCATGCCCAAAAGAACCATCAGCACCCAGGGGTTGTCGAATCCCAACGCGAGCAGGAAAAAGAGCGCCGCGAGGAATCGCGAACCTGCCAGAGGAATGATCCGCCCGAGGCGCACCCCCCATTTCCGCAGGCAGGCATCGGTGAAGTAGCCGCCCACGATGAGCCCGAAGATCCCGATCGAGAGAGAGATCGTGTGGATCGTCTCGGCGAGCCCCTTTTCCGTGCCCTTCGCCTCGATGAGGAATTTCGAAATCGAGACGCCGAGGAAAGCCCAGCCGAGATTCGTGAAGAATTGCGCCCCCGAATTCATCCAGAGGCTGCGGTGGGTCAAGGCGAGACGCCACGGAAAAACGTAGGTTTTCTTCTCCTCCGTCACCGTCTCGACGGGACGCCCCGCTTCGAGAAGAGCGAGCTCGGCTTCGTTCACCCCGGGGTGTTCCTGTGGCCGCTCGCGGAAGACTTTCCAGAAAAAGAGCGCGAAAAGGATGCCCGCCGCTCCGTAGATCCAGCCCGCCCATCGCCAGTCGCCGAAACTCGCGATCACCGTCACTGTCAGCCACGGAGCCACCGCCCCGCCGATGCGCCCGCCGAGCGAGACCACGCTGCTGGTGAAGCCCCGTTTCGACCATTCCGACCAGCGCGCCAGAAGTCCGCTGCTGATCGGGTAGGCACCTGCCTCGGCGAGACCGCAACCGACGCGGGCGAGGAGCAGCGAGATCGCCCCTGTCGCGAATCCGGTCAGCACGGTGAAGGCCGACCAGAGAAGGATGTAGACCGACATCAGCGACCTCGCCCCGAAGCGTACCGCCAGGTATCCTGCCGGCAGTTGGCCGATGGCATAAGCGGCGAAAAAGGCACCCTTGATCCAACCATCCATGAGCGGGTCCAGGGGGATATCCTCTTTGAACGAATCCGAATTCATGATCGCCGCCATGCAGATGCGATCGAGATACATGAGGAAGGCGGCCGCGGTGGTTGCGGCGAGAATCCAATGGCGTACGGAGGTGGGCTGGGAAGTCATGGCGGTTCGAGCGCGCATCCTGCCGGTCGTGCCCCCGGCCTGTCAACGCCGCAAGCAGACGCAAAAGCGGCCACGAGAACTGTTTCCGGAGATTTTGTTGATTTTGGTGGCGGGTTATCTACCGCTCACCAATCGACGTCGGAGATCGGTGCCAGGCTATCTCCTGCCAGTGCCAGGCTATTTCCTGCCAATCCGGTGCCAGGTTGTTTTCCGCATGGAACGTCATTATTTACTTGATATTGTTCGGGAGAACATCTATCCCGTCCCCATGCGCCTCCCTCGTTGCAAATCCGACGACTCCGCCCACTACCATTGCCTCTCCCGCATCGTCGGACAGCAGCGACTCCTCGGTCAAAGGGAAAAAGAGTTTTTCGCCGAACTCGTCCCTCGGGTCGCCGCTTTCCACGGCATCCGCATCCTCACCTACTGCATCCTCTCCAATCATTTCCACCTCCTGCTCGAGACTCCCGATCCCCTCACCTCGGCCGCTCTCCAACGCGACGAAATCCTCCGGCGCGTCGCGGCTCTCTACGGAAAGGACGGTGCCGATGCTCTCAACGCCGAGCTCGAACGGGCCGCCGCAAGCTCCCATCCCCAACGGGAGCAGGAGATTCTCGACCGCTACCGCAGCCAGATGGGCGACCTCTCCTCCTTCATGAAGCAGCTCAAACAGCGCTTCAGCATCTGGTTCAACCGCCGCCACGGGCGAAAAGGCACTTTGTGGGAGGATCGCTTCACCAGCGTCCTGGTCGAAGGCAACGAACAGGCCCTCCTCACGGTCGCCGCCTATATCGATCTCAATGCCCTGCGCGCCGGGATCGTCGAGCGCGTCGAGGAATACCGTTGGTGCGGCTACGCCGCCGCCGTGGCGGGGGACACCCGGGCTCGCGCCGGCCTCGGACGCATCTTCGACCTCGCTCCCCGCGTCTGCGGGCAAGATCACGCCGAAGACTGGGAAAAGACCGGAGCCTCCTACCGCCTCCTGCTGTATGGAGAAGGCGAGATCCGGGAGTTTGTCGGGCCTGACGCCCGCCCCCTGCGTCCCGGATTCACCCGCGAACAGGTGGAAGCGGAGATCGAACGCGGGGGAAAACTCCCGCTCCCACAACTGCTGCGACTGAGAGTGCGTTACCTCACCGCCGGGGTGGTGCTGGGCAGCGAGGCCTTTGTGGAGGACTTTTTCGAGCGAAACCGATCCCGCTTCGGAAAACGGCGCACGACGGGCGCCAGAACCATGAAAGGCGCCGACTGGGGAGATCTCCGGGTGTTCCACGACCTCCGCGAAAAGGTTTTCGGGTAAGGGCGCGGCGTGAGTGGTCAATGCCCCGTCGAAGCGGAGTTTTCACCTGATGAAACAACCGGCGCGAAGAGGCCCGGCAAAGGCAATCCGTTTTCTTAACCCAAGTTGAACACTTTTGAAGTGCCGATGTAGCCATATCAACGGTTTGCGGCGCTCACGGGGCGTTTAGTGGCACTACATTTTGCACGATTTTTGGTGACCGGGGGAGTTCGAGGCCGAGGTGGGCGAGCAATTCGGCCACCATTCTGTCCGGGCGGGACACGACGCGCAGGCGCAGTTCGACGGGTTCGGTCTCCGTGGCGGGCCGGGCGGCGAGAACCACGTCCATGCTGCGCACGGTGGACACCTCCTTGATGAGCTGGCGGGCGCAGTCTCCGAGACCTTTGCTCTTCATCCACATTTGCCTCGCTGCGCTCGCCCTTCGGGCAGCCTGCGGCTGGCTATCTTCGCTGCGCTTCGATTCGAGGGTTCGCCACAAGGCCAAGGTCAAAAAACAGACGAGGATATGCGCTTCGACCCGCGCCGTGGTCTGGTGGTAGACGGGACGCAGGTTCAGGTCGCTTTTGCTGATGCTGAAGCATTCCTCGGCCTGGGTGAGATGGATGTACCAGTGCCAGAGCCGGGCGGGATCCTCTTCGGTGCAGTTGGTGCGCAACAGGTAGGCACCGTGGGCAAGCTGCGCCCAGCCCTGCCGCTCGGCCTTCTCCTCGATGACCAGCCCGCAGGCGCGGCCCCCGGCGTCGAGTTGGACCCGCACCTCGAGGAGCCTCTCCGCTCCGGGGTAGCGGCCCAGCCAGCGCCCGATCCGACGCTCAACCGCTCCGGGGTCTTTGGCGGGGCGCTTGCAAAGGGTGGCGTGGGTTTTCTCCAACTGGGCCATGAGCCGCTGGCGTTGCTGTTCGAGCATGGCGGCTTCCTTGTTGCGCCGGTCGGTCGAACGGCACAGCACGTATTGCTCACTACCCAAGCCATCGGGGTGGGCGGCGAGTTTGACTTCCACTCCGGGCTGGACCTCGGTCCAGTTGCCGGTCTCGAGGAGCTGGGCTTCGAAGCGGCGGAGGTGTTGCTTCGGGGTGCCGACGATGTAGCGGGCCTGCCGCTGACGCAAAAAATCGAGGTTGTCCTCGCTGACCATGCCGCGGTCCATCACCCAGATGCGCTTGGCCTGGCCGTATTTCTTTTCCATCATCATGACCATGTCCTCGACGGTGCGCACGTCGGCGGTGTTCCCGGCGAAGACCTCGTAGCCGATGGGCAGGCCCTCGGGGGTGCAGACCAGGCCGATGTTGACCTGCTTGCAGTCGGAGCGCTGGTCTCGGCTGTAACCGCGCGCGGCTTTGGCGTTGGCCTCGGCCTTGCCCTCGAAGTAGGTGCTGGTGACGTCGTAGAGAAGGAACTCGAACTCGACGCCGAACCAGCTCTGGTATCGCTCCAGCAAGCGGGCGCAGAGGCGCTCCTTGTGCGCGCGGAGCACGTCGAGGCCGCGGTAGAGGCGGGTGTGGCGGATCTGGGCGAAGGGGACGCCGAGGAGATCTTCCAGGGCGCTGTCGGCATACCAGCGCTCGGCGACCTCCAGCTCGCTTTGATTGCCGCAGAAGCGGGCGACGGTGAGGATACAGGCGATGAGCTCCCAGGGGACCGCTTCGCGGCCGGGCGGGATGATCTCGCGCACCAGGTTGTGCAGCCCAAGCCGACGCCAGAGCGCCAGGGCGAGGTAGACCTGGCCGAAGTCGCGCACGCGCTCGACCCGCAGGCTGGAAAGGTCAACCTCGGTCCAAGCGCGGCGAGGGAGGGACGGGAGGGGCTGGCCGAGTTCCCCCTGGATGGCCCGGGCGGGCCGACCTTCGAGCAGATCGGAGACCTGCTCCCAGCCATGGAGCGAGTCGGCGTCGAGGCCGGGGGCTTTGCCGAGGTTGGCGACCAGTTCGTGGCGGGGGCCTTTGGCGGTGCGCACGGTGCGCATCAACGACCAATACTCGTAGGTCTCACCATTTCGGATGCGGCGGTTGCGGCGCAGGAACATACCGCAGTGTCGCGCAAGGTGGCCCGGTCCGGCAACGGACAGTTCTCCACTACACGCCTCCGGGACGCATGTGGCAACGCAACCTCAAGGCTTCGAGGCGAAAAACTTCAAAAAAATGGCGGGAGAATCTGCCAAAGTGTTCAACTTGGGTTAAAGCCGTAAGGGTAAGATACGGGGCCCCAAGAGGGCCGGCGGCTTGTTCCCCATTGAGGAGAAACCGACCGTATCGCAACACCAGGGAAATCAAATTCCCCACCCGCGGAAGCCCGTGCCTACGAAAGAACCCATTTGAAACATTGCCTGGCACCAGCGCGAGCCAATTGTCGCCAGGCACCAGCTGCAGACCTTCTTCCTCAAGGAAGCATTCCTGCCACGCCTAGCCTCCGCCCTGCCCTGCGAATTCTCCAATGAGTGGGCGACCTCAAAAATTCACCGCAACATGAACCTCTCCCATCCACCCCCGGCCTGATCGCAAATTCGAAAGAAAAATGCCCCGCACGATCAACCTTCCCGTCAGCGAAAAATCCGGAACCATCGACCGATTTCCAGACAAACAGAACGTCCGGCCCCGCTTCTACTTTCGTAAGCCTTAAAAGTAGTCGCGTTGCAAGAGACTCGCGCCGGAAGAGAAACGATGCCTGTTGATGCCCCCGTCCCTGCCCTTCTCGTTTCCCTTTTTTTAATCTCGGCCTTTCTGGCACCGATCTTTTGTAACCGTCTCAAAGTCCCCCCCGTCCTCTGGGCGATCGTTCCGGGATTTTCATTCTTGGGCCTTCTGCATGGATCTCCGGAGGTGTGGGGTGGGTCAATCCCGCGGCAAAGCCTCGCTTGGGCTCCGGAACTCGGGCTTTCGTGGGATCTCTGGATGTCGCCGGCGAGCTTGCTGCTCGCCCTGCTTGTTTCAGGCATGGGAACACTCGTCGTCATTTACGCGGCATCCTACCTCCAGGGGAGCGAGCGTCTCGGACGCTTTCTCGGGATTCTCTTTCTTTTTTCCGGCTCGATGCTTGGTATCGCGGTTACCGAAAACGCGCTGGTGCTCTTCGTTTTCTGGGAACTGACATCAGTGGCGAGCTATCTGTTGATCGGACACTTTCATGAAAGGTCGGAATCAAGGAAATCGGCGCTCGACGCCCTCCTCGTTACCGCAGGCGGCGGCGTCGCCCTCCTCGCGGGCTTCATCCTGTTGGGGGAAATCACGGGAACCTACCCATTCGCATCAACCTAAGTATTTAACAAATTGGATTAGAACGAGTTAAATATCAGAAAACCGCGATTTTACCCTTGACTTTGCGA
>JALRFZ010000421.1 GCA_023253615.1 Verrucomicrobiales bacterium
TTCGAGGTCGTGCCCGCCGATACGAGAGCATCGGCCGTGGGCATCCTGAATTTCTTCGGAGCGATCATGTCGGGTTTCGCCGCCCTCTTCGGAGGGATGTGGAAAGCCTCGCTCGGGATCGACCGTCTTCTTTCGATCACCGCGTTGGCTTACGTCGCGGCCGGACTCGCGCTTGTCTTTGGCATCAAGGCCCTCTTTCCCCGGGATCATGCCCGCATCGCTCTCACGCCATGAAGACCGACGCCTCCGGATCATGGATGCCCTTTCGCGATCTTCCGAAACGGATCCACCTTCTCATGTTCTTCATGCTGCCGGCCACCTGCGCCTCCGAGGGTGCCGGGGATCCGGAGTTGCGTGCCGCCGTCGCGAAGTCCCTGCCGCTGCTGGAGCGGAGCTCCGCCATCGCGATCCGGGAGCGCTCCAACTGCTTCACCTGCCATCACAGCGGGCTGCCCGTGATGACCTTTCTCGCCGCACGTGAAAAGGGTTTCGCCATTGATGAGGGGAACCTCGCCACCCAACTCCGGTTCACCGCCGATTCCCTCGCCAAAGGCCGGGAGAACTACCTCCAGGGCAGAGGCCAGGGCGGTGCCGCCTTCATGGCCGGGTCGGCCTTGTGGACCTTGAAGCTCGGCGGATGGAAAGCCGATGAAACCACCGAAGCGGTCGTCGAATACCTGATCGAACATCAAAAAGAGCGGCACCATTGGGCACCGCCCTCGGTCCGCCCGCCGGCCGAGGAGAGCCCGTTCAGCGCCACCTATTTCGCGCTCGAGGGGATCCGCCATTTCGCCGGCGAGGCACAAAAATCACGCCTGACCGCCCGCTTGAGTTCGACCCTCGCATGGTTGGAGAAGACGCCCCCTGGCACCACCGAGGATCGGGTCTTCCGTTTGCATGCCTTGCACGCCGCCGACGCGGAGGTCGAAGGAGCCGTCGCCGATTTGCTCGCCACCCAGCGGGACGACGGCGGGTGGGCGCAGCTCGAAACGATGGAGACCGACGCCTATGCCACCGCCACCGCGCTCGTCGCGCTGCATCGCGCGGGCGGCCTTCCCATCGCCGAAGCAAACTATCAGCGCGGGCTCGTGTGGCTGCTCCGCGCCCAGCTTCCCGATGGTTCCTGGCATGTCGTTTCCCGTGCCGATCCCTTTCAGAAATACTATGAGTCCGGGTATCCGCACGGCAAAGACCAATTCCTCTCCATCACCGCCGCCACCTGGGCCACGACCGCCCTGCTCGACGCCTTGCCCCCCGTGACCCGTGACCCGTAAACCGTGAACCTAACCATGACCCGCATCCTCATCGCCGAATGCAAGCAGGAGGTCTCGACCTTCAATCCCCACCGCAGCGGCTACGGTGACTTCGGCATTCGCCGCGGTCGCGATCTGCTCGATTACCACCGCACCGTCCGCAACGAGATCGGCGGTGCCTTGAGTATCTTTGATGCAAGCGAAGAGGTGAAGTTGGTCCCGGCCTACAGTGCCTTTTTCATCACCTCGGGCGGCACTCTCGCCAAGCCCGACTGGGAACAAATCGCCTCCGAGTTTCTCGAAGAGATCCGCCAGGCCCCGCCGGTCGATGCCGTCTATTTCTGCATGCACGGAGCGATGGCAAGCGAGGAGGAACTCGATCCCGAAGGCTGGCTCCTCGCGGAGACGCGGAAGATCCTCGGCGAAGAGATCCCCATCGTCGTCTCGCTCGATCTCCACGGGATCCTCACCGATCGCATGGTGGAGCACAGCGATGCCGTCGTCGCCTATCACACCTACCCTCACGTCGATTTCTTCGAAACGGGACAGCGCGCCGCGCGGCTCCTCCTGCGCATCCTCGCGGGCGAGGTGAAACCGGTGACGGCAAAGGTCGCGATCCCGGCGCTGGTGCGTGGCGACGAACTCATCACCGCGACGGGTTCCTTCGGCGAAAGCATCCGCATCGCCCAGGAAGTCGAGAACAGCCCCGGCGGCCTCTCGGCGGGGATGTTCATCGGCAATCCCTTCACCGATGTGCCCGAACTCCAAACCTACAGTTTTGTCGTCACGGACAACGATCCCGCCCTCGCCGAACGCGAGGCGCTTCGCATCGCGGAACGCTTCTGGACCCATCACGAAAAGATGCGCGTGCCGCTCGTGAGCCTCGACGAAATGGCCACCATTCTCGCCTCGCACGACAGCGGCGGCACCATCGCCCTCGTCGATGCCGCCGACGCGACAAGCTCCGGAGCCTCGGGTGACAGCAATGCGGTGCTGCGTACGCTCATCGCCTCGGGGTATCGAGGCCGCACCTTGCTGCCCCTCGTCGATGAACCCGCCGTGAAAGCCGCCTTCGCCGCCGGGATCGGGGCGACGATCACGATCCTGGTCGGAGGCACCCTCGATCCGGCGCGATTCACTCCGGTCGAAATCACCGCAAAGGTCCGCCTCCTCTCGGATGGCCGTTTCCGCAGCGAATCCTTCGGCGAGGAATGGCTCGCCGGTCCGACCGCCGTGCTCGAGGCGGAGAACTTCACCCTCGTCGTGAGCAGTCATGCCGTGAACCTCTACGACCGTTCCTTCTTCCTCGCCCACGGACAGGACCCGAAACGCTTCGACGCCGTCGTCGTGAAATCGCCGCACTGCCAGCCGCACATGTACGCCGACTGGTGTGTGCGGATGATCAACATCGATGCGCCCGGATCCTCCAGCGCGAACCTGCCCTATCTTGGGCACACGCGATGTCCGCGACCGATCTTTCCGATGGATGGCGAGGTTCCGTTCAGCCCCGTAGCGAAGGGCTTCTTCCGCGATCGTACGTGATTGGGGCCTTCTACGCCCTCCTCGCATCGCAGTTGCAATTTGTCTACAATGCATCAAATTGTAAACATGGCCTCCACGACTGTCTCCACCCGACTCGAAGCGGACGAGCTTGAGCTCCTCGAATCGCTCGTCCGCCTCTCCGGCCTGGATCGGGCGGGACTCATTCGGTCGGTCCTGAAAAGGGGCCTTGATGAGATGCGGCTGGAATTGGCGGTGAAACAATATCGGGAGGACAAAGCGACCCTGTCGCATGCGGCGGAGATCGCGGGCATCAGCCTTTGGGATTTCGTCGCGCGGATGAAACCGCTCGGACTCGAACTCCACGTCGATGAGGAGGAGTTTGAACGGGATCTGAGGTCTTTGCGACGCTCCGCATGAGGACGGTGGTCTGCGACGCGAGCCCCCTGATTTTTCTCGCGAAGCTGGATCGGCTCCACCTCGTCCACGATTTGCTCGGGGAAAGGACCTGCGTCCTCCGCCTCGTCGTCGACGAAGTGTGTCGCGTGGACGCGCCTCCGGTCGAACTCGGTCGACTGAACCGGTTCTTGAATGGGATCGAGGTGATCGATTTCACCGAGGCCGGACACATTTCGCAAAGCCTCAGTCGCAGCGACCGCGCCACCCTGAATTGGGCAATCCGAAACCGGCCCGACCACCTTCTCGTCGATGAACGACTCCTCCGTCGCGTCGCCGTCGGCGAGGGCCTCACCGTGATCGGGACGCTGGGCCTCCTCTTCATGGCGGAGCGCGACCGAATCCTGACAAAAACAGAACTGCGGACTTGTCTCGAGGATCTGGCGGGAAAACACGACTTCCGCATTTCGGTGGACCTCTACCAACGCATCCTCAGGGAGTTGGAATCTCTGTGAGGCGCGCCTTATACAGTACGCGAATCAGCCTTGCGCGGGCGGGAACCGTTCCGGTAAGCTCCGCCGGATCTGACACCATCATGAAAATCCGAGAAATCCGCTGTGCGGGCCTGCGTGGCGCCACCCCCGAAGGCGGCTGGAGCAACGAACTCCGGCCCGAGGACTGCGTCCACACCCTCGTCACCGTCCACACCGATGAAGGCCTCGTCGGTCTGGGCAGCGTCTTCACGAACGACGCCCTCGTCCGCGCCGCCCTCGCCGTGCTCGAGCCGCTTTACTTGGGTGAAAACGCCCTCGAGCCCGAGCGGGTCAGCGAGAAATTGCACCAGAACATGTTCTGGCTCGGCCGCGGAGGCTCCATCACCCACGCGATCAGCGGGATCGACATCGCCCTCTGGGATCTCCTCGGCAAAGCGACGGGACAGCCCGTGGGGCGTTTGTTAGGTGGTCGCTACCGCGAACGGGTCCAGCCCTATGCTTCCCTCCTCATGGACGAGCCCGAAAAACTGCGCGACCACCTCCTCTCGGTGAAAGCCCGGGGCTTCCGTGCCTTCAAGATCGGCTGGGGTCCCTTCGGTCGGCGAAACAAGGCGACGGACGAGGCCATCGTGAAAGCCGCGCGCGAGGCGGTCGGTGACGACTGCCGGCTCATGGTCGACGCCGGCGGCAGCGACGCCCATTGGACGAACGGCTACAAGTGGGCGCTCAACACCGCGAAGATGCTCGCCGATTACGACGTCCATTGGTTCGAGGAGGCCCTCGATCCCGATGCGCTCGAGGACTATGCCAAGCTCCGCGAACACTCCCCCGTGCCCATCTCGGGAGGCGAGGTCCTGACGAGACGACAGGCATTCCAGCCCTTCCTCGAAGCCCGCGCCTTCGACATCATCCAGCCCGATGTGACGAAAGTCGGCGGCATCAGCGAGGAACGCCGCATCGCCTGGATGGCACAGGAGCATGGGGTGCGTTTCATCCCCCACGGATGGAACACCGCCGTCGGTCTCGCCGCCGATCTCCATCTCGCCTCCGCCTTTCCCGGCACCGATCTCGTCGAATACCTCACCGGCTCGCCCTTCATCGACGACATCACCGCAGGCGGCTGGCGTCTCGATGCCGACGGCATGCTCGCGATTCCGGACACTCCGGGACTCGGTCTCGAGCTCGACC
>JALRFZ010000430.1 GCA_023253615.1 Verrucomicrobiales bacterium
GGATGGGAAAAGCCGAAGTAGATGAAGAAGGGATCGGCGCCCTTCGTCTCCTCGCGCGTCTTGAGATAGTCGAGGACCTGCTCGGCGTGCCAGGCGCTGCCCGACTCGGCGTCGCCACCGCGTTTGGAGGCATCGTGCCGCACGGTGAATTCCTTGTTCGCCGCCTCGTAGCTGTTGCCCTGCTTGCAGGTGCGCATCGTGTCGTAACCGGCGCGGTTGAAGACGGCGGGAATGGTTTCCTTCTCGAGATTCGGCGGGCAATGCGTCTTGGCAAGCGGTCCGATCGGCAGGTGCCAGATCGTGCGCCCTGACATGATCATGTGCCGCGAGGGCGTGCAGACCGCCCCGACGAAGCCGCCCATGTGATAAGCCCGGTCGATCACCATGCCCTCCGCGGCGAGGCGGTCGAGATTCGGCGTGGAGAGCGGCGAGGTGGGATCGTAAATCTTCAGATCAAAGGGCGCCTGATCATCGACGAGGATGAAAAGGAAATTCGGGCGCTTTTCCGCAGCGTCGATCGGAGCTAGCGCGGCAAGAGAAAAGGCGAGAAGCAGGACGGGGAGTTTCATCGATCGGGATGGTAGGGAAGGCGGAACGGGGAGTGAAGAAAAAACCATCTCATCCGCTTTCGTCACACTCCCGCATCCGCGCTCATTTGCGGTAGCGAAGCGAATCCGTGCTCATCTGCGTTTTTCTTTTTCAACGCGGATGGGCGCGGATGCCCGCGGATTTTCGCAGATGCAGGAAGCCGCCTCACGTCAAAACGCCCGTCCGAGAAATTCCCACACCGCCGATTGCACATCCCGGAAGCCGCGCCCCTGTGGGATCAGATACATGGGAGAGAAAATCATCGGTCCTGAGCGGAAGTCGGACGGCACGGGGATCATCTCGAGCCCTTGTACCTTGGCTTCTTCGAGGGCACGAGGCAGATGGGAGGCCGAGGTGCCGAGACCGATCCGCTTCCATTCGGGATGTTGCGTCGCCAACTTCGCGACTGCGGCGAGTTCTTCGCTCGTGTTGCGGGGTTCGGGGAATTCGATGATGCGCTCGGCGGGGATGCCCATGGCCTGCCACAGCAGCGAAGTCTCGCGCGAAAGGAGACGGTCGGCTTTGCCTTCCGTGATGGAGCGCCCCGTCGTGATGAGTGTGCCGACGAGCCCTTCGCTGAAGAGCACCGCCGGCCGGGTGATGCGATCGCCGTGGTTTCCCAAGGCAGGACGACCCTCCGGTGACATCGCCGTGCCGCCGCCGAGGACGACGAGGGCGTCGAGCTTTTCCGCCGGTTGCTCGAGTGCAAAGAATGGCTTCTCGAGGATCCTGAGCAACCACACGCCGAGGTAGGGACTGCCGGCCAACGAGTAGGCGGCGAAAAACAAAAGAGTGAAGATCCTCGTCGATTTCGCCACCCCCGGCCACGTCAGCGCGACAAACAGAATCAGCCAGAGAAATCCCGCCGGCATGAGCAGGTGCGCGATGACCTTTTTCGCAATCAGCGAGTCGCCGCTCACCGCGACGAGGAGGACGATCAGAAGCAAGGTCGCCCAGAGGGGGCGGAAGCGGCGCAGGCGGGATTTCATGGGGACGTCGGAGCAGGAAGCTTACGCGGATTCCAGGCGTTTTTTACAAGGAAATGAAGATCCGTTGAAAATCGGGACGATCCTTCCTGAGACCCAACCCTCTTGACTCCCGGACTGAACCCGGTACGGCTTCCCGTTCGTATCGGCATTTGAATCCCCATCCCCTCTCGATTAAAATCCCGCGCCATGAAATCCAACCTCGCCATTCTCACCGCCGCCCTCCTTGCCATCCCTTTCGCACCCGTCCGGGCCGAAGAGGATGCGATCAAGGTCAGTGAATTCACCTTCACCTACGGAAAGCCGTGGGTGCGCCAGCAGGCCGCCAGCTCGATGCGTGCGGGCCAGTTCCTTTACGACCACGCCGACGAGAGCCTGACCGACACCGAGCTTGTCATCTTCTTCTTCGGTGCGGGCGGCGGTGGTGGCATCCAGGCGAACATCGACCGCTGGCTCGGCCAGTTCGAAGGCGCCCCGGAATCGAAGACCGAGGAAAAGGAAATGGGAGGCAAGAAGGTGACCCTCCTCACCGCCAAAGGAACCTACCTCGAGACGATGGCCGGAGCCGGCCCCTTCTCGGGAGCTCCCAAAACGCCGAAGCCCGATTACACGATGCTCGCCGCAATCCTCCCCAGCGAGCAAGGTGATGTCTTCATCAAGGTGACCGGTCCGACGAAATCGGTCGAGGCGATGCGCGAGGCCTTCGACGCCTTCATCGCCAGCCCCTTCAAGCAGTGAGGGTTCGCGGGGAAGCGCTCACGCACCCTTCTCCTCTTCCCGTTTTTCTTTCAGCAAGGCGATCATCTCCCGCATCGCGGGGGTGATCGCCTTCGTGCGTCGGCGCACGATGCCCAGCGGACGCCAAACGAATTTCCCCTTGATGGGGATGCGCACGAGGGTTCCGGCCTTCACCTCCGATTGCACGCTCTCGCCCGGCACGATGGAAAGAGCGTTCTCGATGAGGACGCCCCGTTTCACGGTCTCGATATTGTCGAATTCGACGACCTCTTTCACCGTCACGCCGGCCTGGACGAACATCGCATCGATCGCCTTCCGCGTCGGCAGATCGGGCTCGAAGGAGATGAAACGCTGCCCGTCGATCGCCTTGAGATCGAGGGAGCTTTTCCGCGCGAGCGGATGCCCCGGCGGACAGATCACGACGAGCCGGTCGCGCCAGGCCGGCTCGATTTCGACGCCCTTGCGCTCCTGCGGGTAGGCGACGAGCCCGAGGTCGGCGAGGTTCTCCGAGACATCGGCGTAGACCTGGTTCGACCGGCGGTAGTGCACCTGCAGATCGACCTCGGGAAAACGACGGCGGAATTCCTCGAGATAGGGCGGCAGTTCGTGAAAACCGATGCTGTAAACCGTCGCGATGGTGAGCGGTCCCGCCACGACATCGCGCATTTTTCCGAGGTCCTGCTCGATGCGCTGGTAGGCCTCGAGAATACGCTGGGCGGCGCGAAGGAAGGCCTCGCCCTCAGGGGTGACGGAGAAATTGCGCCGTCCCCGCTCGACGAGGGTGACACCATAACGTTCCTCGAGCGTGCGGATCTGCTGGCTCACCGCACTCTGGCTGATGCCGTTGCGAGCCGCCGCCTCGGAAAAGCTCGCCGTCTCGACGAGATCACAGAAGACCTGGAAGGTTTCGATGTGCATGGACGGGATCACTCCTCGACAGGAACCGTTTCGGTGGAGATGGGTTCCTCCTTTTCCTCCAGACTCTCCTCCGGCTTTTCATCCGGCTTTTCATCCTCAACCGCGCCTAACAAGGCACCTAAAACCGCCCCTTGGATCGCGTTGGCCTCGCCGCCGCTCGCGTAATGATTCATCATCAGGGCGAAGGAAAGGCGTCCCTGATCCGTCTCGACGAGCCCGGCGTAGGAGCGGACCGCCGACATCGCCCCGGCCTTGAAGCGGATCGCCCCGCCGGCGGTGGCGAGCAGGGAATCGACATACAACCCGCCGGCCGGTCCGCCCGCGGCGAGATGCTGGAGCCGGGCGAGCATCCGCGGGGTGATGTGATCGGCGCGGGCGAGCCCCGAGCCATCGACGAGGCGGAGACCGGCGAGGTCGAGCCCCCGTTGCTCCCAGTGGCGGCGCACCACGTCCTCCGAGGGCATCGCCGCCTGCACGCCGAGCATGCGGTAAAGGCACTCGGTCTCGTGATTGTCGGAGGTGGCGTGGATGCTCTCGACGATCTCGATGAGCGGAGGGGAATCATGCACCAGCAACTCGTCGGCGATCACGGGCACAGGCTCTTGTTTCAAAAACAACTCGCCCGCCCCGTGTGCCTCACCGGCAACGACGATACCGGCTGCCATCAGCGCGAGGCGCAGGTGATGGGCCGCGAAACGCTCGGGATCCGGCACCGCTCCCCTGACGCTGAATTCCTCACCCATCGGCACGGTACCGCGGAAATGCATCACGCCGGTCCGCTCGCCTCCATGGATGACGACGCCATCGCCCGTGCTTTCACCTGCCGTGGTCGTTTCATTCCAATAGATCACGCCGGGAATCTCCGGAAGTGCGCCGACGAAGGTGGTCGGGGCCCCCTCTTTCTCCCCGGGAGCAAAGACCGCGGCAAAGCGGTTGTGCTCGAGATTCAACCCGGAGACCGGACTGCCATAGCCGTTGCCGATGTCGCCCCAGTTCCAGAAATCCGCGAAGACAGACCCGGGAAAAAACCGCCCGTCGCCGATGATCCGTCCCGGGATCGTCGTCACGCCCGCTTCGGCGAGCCCTTTCGCCCACGATTCTAGATCGGCATAGGAGAGCATCGGATCGCCTCCACCGAGGAGGATGAGGTCTGCCGTTTTCGCCGCGCCCTCCGCCGGAGCACTCACACCCAGTCGGGTGCGGAAACGGAAATCCGGGCCGAGCACCTCCAGGGCGGTGGCGGTCGTGAGAGTCTTCAATGACGAAGCCGGGATCTGCGCGAGATCACCCCGCCTCTCGTAGAGCACTTCCCCGTCGGGCCCGATGAGGCAGAATCCGAGGACCGCGCCTCGCATTCCAGGCATCGCCTCCCCTTCATCGAGAGCCTTCCCGATCGCCACGAGCCGGGGATCCGGAGGAGGCACCGGGTCGGGTTCGGGCAGTGGCGCAACCGGCTCGACAGGAGCATCGGGATCAGGCGCCACCACGACCACTTTTTCAACCACGGTCGGATCCGGCGCACGAAACAAAAGGCCGGCGAGAACGAGCACGGCGATCGAAAGAGCGGCAATGACGAAATTTTTGACCATCGCCGCATCCTACCCCAGCGGTCCATCTCCCGCATCGGAAAACGTGCCGGTCATTTCCTTCCCGTCCCCACCCGATCACGCCCCGCTTTGGTCTTGCACGGCCCGGGCCTTTCCGGCACCTTGGCAGCCTCAATCAAAATCCTCTTTCCATGCGCCTGCGATCCCTGCTCGTTTTGCTCCCCCTGCTCTCCTCCTTTGCCGGCCACGCCCAGGAGTGGACCCGCTTCCGCGGTCCCGACGGCACCGGCATCGGCCGCATCACGGGGTTGAAATCGCAGCTCACCGAGGCCGACTACGCCTGGTCGGTGAAGCTCGACGGACTCGGCCATTCCTCGCCGGTGCTCTGGGGTGAAAAGCTTTTTCTCACCATCGCCGCGGCCGATGGCACGAAGCGCCGTGTCGAGTGTTATGACGCCGCCTCGGGCAAAAAGAACTGGATCTGGGATGCGCCGGTGGAGACGCACCATCTCCATAAATTCAACACCTTCGCCTCTTCGACCCCGACCGTCGATGCTGATCGCGTTTACATCGCCTGGGGTTCCGGTACCCGCACCGAAGCGGTCGCCCTCGATCACTCCGGAAAGGAGATCTGGAAACGCGAGTGGCCCGAATTCACCTCCGACCATGGCTTCGGTGCCTCGCCCATCCTCGCCGACGGGATCCTCATCCTCCACACCGATTCGCTTGAAAAGAAAAAGAGCTTCGTGATGGGCCTCGACCCGGCCACGGGCAAGTCTCTCTGGGAAGTCGAGCGCGTCACCGAAGGGGCCGAAGAAAAACATCTCACCGCCTACAACACACCCGTCGCCATTACCGTCGAGGGACGGACCATGGTCGTGGTGCTGCAGACCAATGATGGATGGAAAGGGCTCGATCCCAAGACAGGCGAGGTACTATGGTCCTTCAATGGTGAATACACCCAGCGCAGCGTCGGCTCGATCGCCTACGGCAACGGACTCGTCTTCGCGACCTTCGGATCCGGCTCGCAGGGGCGTGACGGCGTCGCCCTCCGACCCAAAGCCTCGGGTGATCCCGAGGTGGCCTACAAGCTGGGCCTCGGCGACGGACTCGGCTACGTGCCCACGCCGCTCTACTTCGAGGGCAAGCTCTACGTCTGGGTCGACTCCGGCATTCTCACCTGCATGGACGCGGCGACCGGCAAAGGCATCTACCGCGAGCGCGTCGGCGGCAATTTCTTCGCCTCGCCCATCGTCGCCGATGGGAAGATCATCGCTCTCAGCCGCGAGGGAGAGCTCGTCATGGCGAAGCCGGGCGACACCTTCGAGATTCTCGGACGCATCAAGATCGGTGACGGTGCCAGCGCCACTCCCGCGGTCGCGAACAACCGCCTCTATCTCCGCACCGATTCGCATTTGATCTGCGTGGCAGGCTCGTGAGATGGACGTGCTCCCTGACAAAACCACCTTGCGCCACTGGCTCTCGGCGCACCGCGACCGGCCTCGCGTCCTCGTTCCCACGATGGGGGCGCTGCATCGCGGCCACACCAGTCTCTTCGACCGGGCCCGCACCGAAGCCGGACGGATCGGTGGCGAAGTGATCGCGACGATCTTCGTGAATCCCACCCAATTCGCCCCCCACGAGGATTTCGATGCCTACCCGCGCCCGCTCGAGGCGGACCTCGCGCTCTGCCGGGCGCATGGTGTCGATGCCGTCTTCACTCCGGTGGCGCATGAAATGTATGCGCCCGACCGCTCCATCACCGTCTCCGAAAGCCGCCTTTCCACCACGCTCTGCGGGGCGAGTCGTCCCGGTCACTTCGATGGGGTCTGCACCGTTGTGGCCAAGCTCTTTCTCCTCACCCAGCCTGCCCTGGCGGTCTTTGGCGAAAAAGACTTCCAACAGCTCGCGGTGATCCGTCGGATGGTCCGCGATCTCGATTTCCCCATCGGAATCATCGGCGCGCCGACCGTGCGCGAGGAAGACAGGCTCGCTCTCAGCTCTCGGAATGTCTACCTCTCCAGCGAAGAGCGTGCCCAGGCCCCGATTTTGCAGCGCGCCCTCGCGACGACGGCACGTGGCATCGCTTCGGGCGACCTCGCCACGCCGGAGACAGCCCGCGTCCATTTTCTAGCCGCATTCGCCGATGCCACCCTCGCGAGACTCGATTACTTCGAGATCGTCGATGCCTCGACCTTGGAGCCGCTTCAAAGCTTCGGTGCAAACGAGCCCCGCTTGCTCGCCGCCGCGTTCTTCGGGAAAACGAGGTTGATTGACAACGTGGAGGTCTCTTGAATCCTCGCCCCACTCCCACCGCGAATTACCGGTTTACTTTCCCCGGTTTCTCATCGTAAAGCAGTCCAGTGAAAACCTACGACTTCATCGTGGTCGGGAGCGGGATCTCCGGCCTCAGCTTTGCTCTCCGGGCGGCCGAGCACGGCACCGTCGCGATCGTGACCAAACGTGACGCCGCGAGCACGAACACGGCCTGGGCCCAGGGGGGCATCGCCTGCGTCCAGAGCGAAGAGGACTCCTTCGACCGCCACATCGCCGACACCCTCGATGCCGGAGCCGGGCTTTGTCCCGAGCCCGTGGTGCGCCGCATCGTCAGCGAGGGTCCCCGCGCCATCCGCGAGCTGATCGATTGGGGCGTGCATTTCGACGGCACGGTCTCGGACACCGGCGAAGAGCAGATCGAGCTCGGCCGGGAGGGTGGCCACACCGCCCGCCGCATCCTTCATCACAAGGACACCACCGGCCGCGAGATTGAGAACAAACTCCTCGCCCGCGTCCGGGAGAGCGACCGCATCGACCTGCTCGAGCATCATTTCGCGATCGACTTCATCACCACGGCCAAGGTCGCGCCGCGCACCCCGCAGCGATGCGTCGGACTCTACGTGCTCGATACGACAAGCGGAGCGGTCCGCACCCTGCGCTCGGATCGTGTCCTCCTCTGCACCGGCGGGAGCGGCCGCGT
>JALRFZ010000453.1 GCA_023253615.1 Verrucomicrobiales bacterium
AGTAACACCTACCGGCAGGACGGGGCCTTCACCCCCGAAAAATCCGAACGCGATCCCGAAAACCGGCTCCTCGCCCGCGGCGCGAGAGCCCGCCTGCCCTCCATGCTGTTGCGCGACCAGGCCCTCGCCGTTTCCGGGCTGCTCGTGCCCGCCATCGGAGGCGAGCCCGTCTACCCGCGCCAGCCCGAGGGGCTCTGGGAGGAGTTCTCCTTCGGAAAGATCAGCTATCCCGTCCGCGACGAGCCCGAACAGCTCTACCGCCGCAGCCTCTACACCTTCTTCCGCCGCACTTCCTCGCCGCCCAACTTTTTCGACACCTCGGCGCGGCAGGTCTGCACCGTGAAACCCTCCACCACCAACACCCCGCTGCATTCACTCGTCCTCCTCAACGACGAGACCTACGTCGAGGCCTCGCGTGCCCTCGCCCGGCGCATGATGGGCGAAGGGGGCGCCACACCCGCGGAACGGCTCGCCTTTGCCTTCGAGCTCGCCACGGCGCGTCCGCCCGGGGAGCGCGAAAGGCAGCTCCTCGCCAACGGGTATGAAAAGAGCCTCAACGAATTCCGCAGTTTCGCGGAGGAAGCCCGCGCCTACGCCGGCCTCCGGCCCGGTGAGACCCACGATCCCGTCGAGCTCGCCGCCTGCACCCGCATGGCCCAGGTCATCCTGAACCTCGATGAAACGCTCAACCGTCCGTGATCCCAACCCCGCCTCCTGACATGATCACCCCCTTCGACCGATCCCTCTTCCATCACGCCGACCGGCTCCGGCAGACGCGCCGCCACTTCCTCGGCAAGACCGCCACCGGTATCGGCACCGCCGCGCTCGCCTCACTCCTTGGAAAGGATGCCGGGGCGGCCGGGAGCGGGCTGCCCGGATTCCCCAACCACCTCGCCAGGGCGAAACGCGTCATCTACCTGATGCAGACCGGCGGCCCGTCGCACCTCGATCTCTTCGATTACAAGCCGGACATGTACGGGCGCCACGGGCAGAACATTCCCGACTCCGTCCGCGCCGGCGTGCGCCTCAGCACGATGACGGGCAACTACAAGGAGTATCCCGTGCTCTCCCCGCTGCGCCCCTTCCAGCGGGATCCGGTCTCGGGCATGTGGCTCTCCGACCTCGTCTCCCACACCCGCGGGATCTCCGACCGGATCAGTCTCATCAACTCGATGCACACCGAGGCCGTCAACCATGCTCCCGGCGTGACCTTTTTCCTGACCGGACACCAGCTCCCCGGCCGTCCCAGCATGGGCGCGTGGACCAGCTACGGGCTCGGCACCGCGAGCGAGGATCTGCCCTCCTTTGTCGTCATGCTCTCGCGCGACCGCGAGAACTCCTGCGGCCAGCTCTTCTACGACTACTACTGGGGCAGCGGCTTCATTCCCGGGAAATACCAGGGCGTCAATTTCCGCAGCCAGGGGGATCCCGTGCTTTTCCTCTCCGATCCCAAGGGGCTCTCGCGGGACATGAAGAAGGGCCTCATCGACGACATCGCCGCCCTCAACCGCGAGCACCAGGAAGTGGTCGGCGACCCCGAGATCTCGACCCGCATCGCCCAATACGAGATGGCCTACCGCATGCAGACGAGCGTGCCCGAGCTGACCGACCTCTCGAACGAGCCGCAGCACATCCTCGATCTCTATGGTCCCGACGTGCAGCGCCCCGGTTCCTTCGCGCGCAACTGCCTGCTCGCCCGGCGCCTCGCCGAGCGCGGGGTGCAGTTCATCCAGCTCATGCACGCGGGATGGGACCAGCACAACAACATCCCCACCCAGCTCGCGGTGCAGTGCCAGGATACCGACCAGCCCAGCGCCGGACTCGTGCGCGATCTCGAACAGCGCGGCCTCCTCGAGGACACCCTTGTGATCTGGGGGGGCGAGTTCGGCCGCACGCCCTTCGGCCAGGGCGATATCAAGAATCCCAAGGCCCACGGCCGCGACCACCACGGCGCCGCCTTTTCCCTCTGGATGGCCGGGGGCGGCGTGAAGGGCGGCTACCAGCACGGCAAGACCGACGATTACGCCTACAACATCGTCGAGGGCAAGGTCCACGTGCATGACTTCCAGGCCACCGTGATGCACCTTCTCGGCATCGACCACGAACGGCTCACCTACCGCTTCCAGGGTAGGCGCTTCCGTCTCACCGACGTGCACGGGCATGTCGTGAAGGAGGTGCTGGGGTGACTCGGCCTCACCCCACGTCCTCCCACCCCAGCCCGAAGCGCGCGAGATACTTTTTCAACCGGTCCGCGTCGTTCGACTTCGCCTTCTTCGCCCGCGAGACCGGGCAGGGCGAAGGTCCACAGATTGATCCGTGCGAGGAGAGCGTCGCTACCGGTGCGGCGAAAGGTCTGCGCGGTTATCTCGCCTCCGCGGCCCCGGTGGGAGTCCATCTCGCCGACCAGTTGCTGGTGCCGATGGCGTTGGCGGGAGGCGGACTGTTCCACACCCGTGGGATCACCGATCACACCTGGACGAACGTGGACCTGATCGGACGATTTTTGCCGGTGAAGTTCGAGATCGGGGAGATCGCTCCGGGGGTGAAGTCCGTGAGGGTTGGCCCTTGAAAAACACGCGGCACCCGACTTCACGAAGACGGCGTCGCGGGCGCTTCCGGCGGCGGAAGGAGCGGATCCGGGATGAGGGATGGATCGAAGGTGCCGGGCCGGTTTTTCAGCACCCAGAGAACCGCGACCGGTACCATCGCTACGATGAGACCCAGCTTCACGAGCACCATCCCGCTGGTGATCGGACCAAACGCCATCAACGCCATGGCGAGGAGGAGGAAGCCGGCACAGAGGATCCTGGTCTGCACGATCCAGTTCCCCCACGAGGTGCCGCAGAGATAGCGGCATCCGCCCCCGATCGCGGCCCGGCGACGGATGAGGGCGAGGACGAGGGACCGGTAGGATTCACTGCGATCGGTGAAGGTGGCGAAGCCCTCGAAATGTTCATTCTGCAGACCGAGGGAATGGCCGCCGCGGAGACCGATGTGGCATCCGTAGCGTCCGGCCTGGAAGCGTGTCGGCGCATAAAACAGCCGGACGCTCTCCACCGTTGCGAGAGGGATCCGGAACGGAGGAAGCTCTCCGGTGATCCGCACGAGCACGTCCCCCTCGAGGCGCCAGAGGACCTCCTTTTCCAACACCGAAACCCGGCAGCGATGTTCGAGGGCGAAAGGCGGTGGGTTCATCAATCAAACAGGCCAAAGACTTCCCCGGATCCCGCCCACATGCAAACGATCGCACCCGCGACGGGTTGACGGGCTTGCCGGCCGGAAGAACACTGGGGGATCGTTCCCGGAGGAACGCATCCATTCCACCGTGACCATTCTCCTCACCGGCACCCGGGCTCCCGCCACGCTCGATCTTGCCCGCCGTCTCTGGCGGGAAGGGTGCCGCGTCGTGGGTGTCGATTCGATGCGTTGGCCGCTCGGACGCGCTTCGCGGGCCTTTGCCGTGCATCACCGGGTGCCGTCCCCGCGTTTCGAGAGCGGGGCTTTTGTCGCGGCGGTGCTGGAGATCGCCATGCGGGAAAAGGTCTCGTTGATCTGGCCGACGTGTGAGGAAATCTTCCACCTCGCCGCCGCGCACGGCCGGATCTCGGCGGAGGTGACGCTCTTCTGCGATCCGCTCGTGGCGCTCGATCCGCTGCACGACAAACTTGCCTTCGCCCGTCTCGCCGGCGACCACGCCCCGGAATCCTGGAGCGCTGAGCAAGCACCTGACGATGAAAAGCTCGTCTGGAAGCCTCGCTACTCGCGCTTCGGCACCTCCACCCGGATCGGCTCGCATCCTCCCGATACGAGGGGCTGGATGGCGCAGCGTTTCATCGCGGGAGTGGAGTTTTCCTCGTTGGCGCTCTGTCGCGAAGGCGAGGTCCGCACCCTGACATTCTACCAATGCCCGGCTCGCGCGGGCCGGGCCGGATGCGCCTTCGAGCCGGTCTGGGACGACGCGGCGGCGGCTTTTGTCCTCGCCTTCGCCCGGGCCCGCGGCGTGACGGGATCGCTCGCTTTCGACTTCATCCGCGATCCCTCGGGGCGGGTGTGGGTGATCGAGTGCAATCCGCGGCTCACCAGCGGCATCCACGTGCTCGATCCTTCGGTGCGGCTCACGGAACTCTTGCGCGAAGCGGCTCCTTTGCCGCCTCCGATGGTCGCCGCGCAGTTGAAATGGCCGACCTGGTTCTCGGACCGGCGGGTCGCGGGAAGGTCTCCGGATGTCATCTCCGCAAGCGATGATCCGGCCCCCCGCTGGGGACAGGTCGCCGGATTCACCGAGCTCGCCGCGATCGCCCTGAGGCACTCGCTTTCCCTCGCCGCAGCCTCGACGCATGATCTCGAATACAACGGACCCGATGGCGACTGATGCAACCCTCTCCGACACGCCGCGGGATGATTTCCTGCGCCGGTGGTTTGGTCCCCTCCTGGAAAAGGGCACGACCGACTGTGCACCGAATCTCGCGACGACACCGGCCTTTCTCCAAGTGGACGGCATCGAGGTGCCGCTGACGGTGAATGAGAGGGAGTGGGAAAACTCCTGGCTCTGCTCGCCCTACACCCACTACATCACCTACGC
>JALRFZ010000604.1 GCA_023253615.1 Verrucomicrobiales bacterium
CCGGGCAGGGGACGGACGCGGTCGTAGACGTGTTTGCCCAGTTCGGTGGCGACCTGGTAGCCGCGTTCGAACATCTCCATCTTCGCATCGAGATTGTCGATGTAGTGGAGGGCCTGGGCCTCGGGCGTTTTCGGCACGACGGGTGATCCGAATTCGAGCTCGCCGTGATGCGAGGCGATGAGGTGGAGGAGGTGAAGCCTGACGCGCTCCGAGGCGGGCTCGAGGTCCTCCCAGGCTTTCACGGCTGCCGCGTCTTCATGGATCTCGCGCCAGAGTTTGTTGACCACTTCCATGCCGAGGGGGATGTGGCTGAGCAGCTCGCTCATCTCGGTGTAGGGCATGGTGAAGCCGTTTTCCTGATAGGCGTTTTCCCAGAGCTTGCCGACGTCATGGAAAAGGATCCCGGTGACGAGCAGATCGCGGTTGAGGAAGGGATAAGCCACGCAGATCTGCACGGCCGAGCGGGTCATCTGGGCGACGTGCTCGACGAGGCCGCCACGGCGGGCGTGGTGGTAATCGCGGGCTCCCGCGGTGCGGCGGAAGCGTTTCCCATAGCGCTCGAAGAAGGCGAGGGCGAGAGCGCGCAGGCGCGGATCGGCGATCGCGGAGGCGGTGGCGGTGAGGTAGGCGTAGTCGGTCTCCTGCTTTTCGCGCAGCTCGGGCGTGCCGCCGAGGACTTGGGCGGCCTCGTCCTCGTCGAGAGCGCGGGCGGTCCAGGTCTTGCCGTCGATGGAGCGGCCGTCGCCGCCGAGCCCGAATTCGCCGGAGACTTCAAAGAATTGACCGGCACGCAGTTGTCCGCAGGTGGCGAACATGGGTGCGTTGTTCCAGACTCGGAGCAGCAAGGTCTCTTCGGCGTCGGCGAAGGTCAGCTCGTAGAACGGGTTGCCGGTCTTGGTCGTCTTGGTGAGGAGCCGGTCGAGTTGGGCATGGAAGCGCCAGGCCTGGAAGACCGTGCCCGCCTGTTGTTTCAATTCCCGGATGGAGACCGTTTCCATGCCGGTGAGACTAGCGGTTGCCCCGCTCCGTCGCCAGCAAAACCTTTTTCAGAGGCAGGCGAGGAGGCGCAGCTCGCGCAGGACGAGATCGCCGTCGAAGAGCCGGTCGACGAGAGTGGTGCCGAGGACGAGACCGGCCGCGACAAAAGCCGGGGCCAGTTGTCCGGAGAGGGCGAGGATGGCCGTGACGACGGCACCGAGGAGAAAGGTGAACGTGAGGAGCTGTGGGCGCAGACGGCGGAAAGCGGATGAGGCCGAGCCGAGGTGTCTCGAGGCGAGCAGGGCGAGCGAAAAGATCCCCGCGAAGACGAGGAAAGGCAGGGCGCCCCAGCCCGAGAGGTAGATGATGGCGACAGCGAGAAAGGGAATGAAAGCACAATCGACGAGCGCACCGGGCAGCGAGTCCCTGCCGGCTTGGCGACGAAGGAGGGCGAGCCCACCGGTGACGGCGGCGGCCATGATCACTCCGAGCCCGGTGAGGAAAAAGGGCGAGCCACCGTGTTCTCCCAGGGCGCTGCGCGGGGCGACGATCACGGCGATGGCGGCGGCGAGGTTGAGGAGATTTGCGACGAAAGAAAGGGCGATGACTTTCTTCGACGATTTCGCGGCGAGGCGTTCGCGGAGGCGTCCCCAAAAGCCGGGGCCACCGGACCGGGTCGGCGAGCTGCCGGGACGCAGAAAGACGCAGACGCCGTCATAGAGTTCGCGGAGCCGGTCGCCGCGCACGAGCGCTTCGCGGGAGTCGGGAAACTGGACGAGGTAGCTGTCGCCTCCTGCGGCCTCTTCGTTGCGCTCGCGGAGAATGACGAAATTGCTGCCGCCGGAGAGCTCGAGGATCACGGGAAAACATCCCGAGGGGATTTCCTCGAGGGCGATGCAGCGACGGCGCGCGAAGAGATGGTTGAGCCGGGCTCCTGATTTCCAGACCCGCTCGAGGCGCTTACGGCCCTTGGCGATTTCGTGCGGGATCTCCTCGCCACCGTCCGAAGGCAGACCGTGATGGAGGCGCACGAGACTCAGCACTTTGGCTGTGGCCGGGACTTCGGGTTGGTGGAAGGGATTCATGAAAGCAGGGACTTTGAATATAATAACCATAATAATGATAAAGAAAAGCAAAATTTAAAGGGATCTGTCCCATGTTGCCGTATCGGTGGATGAAATGGCATGAAGCGACCGGTGGTTCTTCCCGGGTTTCCAAGCGATGGGGACGTGGTATAGGTGTCGGAATTCTTTCTCCGGCCCATGTCGAATCCCTCCCCCACCTTGCGCGATCCCCATCCCGAGACGGGAGCCTCCGGGAAAAAATCCCGCGCCGAGTCCGGTCTCACGCGTGGCCGTAGCCGGCTCTGGAGCCGCGTACAACGGACTTTCTTCAAGAGCGAGATGCCGCGCACCGAGGAGTCGATGCTGCCCATGCTCATCGAGGTCTTCGCCGGATTTACGAAGCTCGACGGGCGTGCCGTGGAGGCGGAAATCGACTCGATCCTCGGCTTCCTCCGCTACGATTTCCCCGAGACGGTCTACACCGAGCTGAAGCAGCTTTTCGTCCGCTCGCTGCGCCGCCGCCAGGACCTCGATGCGATCGCCTCGAATCTCGCCGGCACCTTGCCGCTCGAGGACAAGGTCCTCCTCGGGGTGCAGCTCTACGTGCTCATCAGCCGGGCGGGATTGCCGAAGGAAAACCTCATCACCTTCTACCAGTTCATGACGACCCTCGGGGTCGCGTCGGAGGCGATCAACATCGTTTACCAGCTCAATACGAGCGAACTCTCGCAACTCGGCAGCGGAGGGGGGCTCGACGGGCGCGGCGGATCAGGGGAGAACCACCGGCTCGAGTCGCTCATCCTCTCGACGAAGGAGCCCACCGACGTCACCATCGCCACCACGGCCGAGGACGGGCATTCCGTCGTCGCCTTCCGCTTCCAGAGCCTCGTCCTCGTGAAGAACCTCGGTCCCGCGCCCATCCTCGCGCGGGGACGCCAGGTCAATGCCGGGGAATTCTGCCGTGTCCACGAGGGGCAGCGCCTCATCATCGGTGAGGAGGTGCTCGCCTTCGAGGACCTCGTTTTCTACTTCAACACGAAGAAGAATCTCTCCTCGGTGCAGCTCTATCTCGCCCTCGACGGCAACGGGAACCACTTCATTGAAAAGGTCCGCACGAAGCAGAGCTATTTGAGGGTTTCCTTCGGACTGAAGATCCAGGTCGAAGTGCTCAATCCCAGCGACGCCGTCATCGGGGCGCGTGCCTTGAAAAAAGGCGATCGATTCGAGGTGACCTCCCGGGAAAAAATCGACTTCCCCGATCACAGCGAGATTTCCTTCGACGACCTCCGCCGCAAGGCACGCGAGCTCGGCGGGCGATACAGCCTCCCGCCCAACCGCACCGTCTACCTCGTCTCGAACGACCCTGACAAACTCTCCTCGGGCGACATCCTTCTTTCCCCCGGCACCGCCGGACGCATCCTGCTCCGCATCCGTTGCGACAACAGCACGAAGACCGGCCTCGTGGAAATCATCGAGAGCGAGCGTCCCGTCGCCGTGGAGGGTGAGCTCGTGAAAGGCTCGGCGCCTCTCAAGGACGGCAGCGTCATCTCGCTGGGCAGCGACCAATTCCTACGCTGCCACTTTACCGAAGGCATCATCGAGGAGGAGCGCAACGTCATCAGCACCCTGCGCGTCCGCGAAATCGCCCACAGCTACGATCGGA
>JALRFZ010000670.1 GCA_023253615.1 Verrucomicrobiales bacterium
CCGCGGGAGAATCGACCGGCTTTTCGAGATCCCCGACCGGGATGAACTGCACCGCGTCCGCGACGACATAACCCGAGGTGCCCTCGTTCGAGATCAGCACGAAATTCGCTCCGTTCGTCTCGAAGGTGTATTGACCGAGCGAAGCGAATCGTCCCTCGATCGGCGGAGGCCCGCTCATGTCGAACCGCATTGGAAAATCCCCGTCCGCACTCGAGATCAGGATCGGCACGGAGTCGGATCGCCCCGCCCCGGGTGCCCACGCGAGCCTTACCTCGTAACGTCCGCGCTTGGGCACGCGGGCGACAAAGCTGAGCGTCTTCAATCCCTTGCCGTCGTTCTCGTCGTGCAGGTAACCGTCGCCGATGTAACTCTTCGTGTGGACGGATGCCTTCCACGTCCCCACCTTTTCGGCCTCGCTGTCATCGACCACGATGCCCGGCAGATCACCTGCCCCGACGATGGCCGGCATGCCTTCGGTACCGCGCGAGGGATCGGCGGCGACGGCGGACTCGCGTTCTTTCTCCGCGGCTTTCAGATTCGTTTCCAGCTTCGCCAATTGCGCCTCATGGTCGGTGAGGCTGGCCTCTTCGGCCGGATCGAGCGGCAGGGGCAGATCGAGCCAGCTCGAGACGTTCGAGTGGGCCAGGATCGTCGTGTTCGCGAGGATCCCGGCCAGCGCGTGGTAATCCCGCGTCGGCACCGGGTCGAATTTGTGATCGTGACAGCGCGCGCAGCCCAGGGTCTGTCCCATCAGTGCCTTCCCGATCGTATCGAGCTGCTCGTCGACGATGTCGAAATCGAGCTGCCTTTTGTCCTGCTCTTCGAGATTGTGATTGCCCAGCGCGAGAAACCCGGTCGCGACGAGGCGGCGTTGTTGTTCCGTCAGGGCGACGCCCTCGCGCGGCATCAGGTCGCCCGCGATCTGCTCGCGCAGAAACTGATCATAGGGCAGGTCGCGGTTGAAAGCGTCGATGACATAATCGCGATACCGCCAGGCCTCGCGCATGATGAGACCGCGCAAGGTGTAGGATTCCCCGAAGCGCGCGAGATCGAGCCAATGCCTGCCCCATCGCTCGCCGAAGGCGGATGACGCGAGGAGCCGCTCCACCTCGCGCTCCCAGGCCGCCTCCGAGGGATCGGCAACAAAAGCGCGGATCTGCTCCGGCGTCGGCGGCAGTCCCGTCAGATCGAAATGCAGTCGGCGGAGCCGTGCCTCGGGCGATGCGGCGGGCGCGGGCTCGAGCGCGGCGGTCTCCAGCTTCGCAAGGAGAAAACGGTCGATTTCACCCTGCCTCTCCGTCGCCTTTTCCGGCTGCGGCACCTCATGATGCCGCGGCGGCCGGTACGACCAGAATTCCCTGCCCTTCTCCACCGGCAGACCATCCGAGACCTTTGCGACCGTGCCCGACCTGGGATCCGGCGCGCCCATCGCCACCCATTTCTCCAGCGCCGCGATCTTCGCCGGCGACAGGCGGGACTTCGGTGGCATCTCGAGGTGGGGATTCTCGTAGCGCACACTCTCGATCAAGAGGCTGCCGGCGGGATCCCCCGGCACCAAGGCCGGACCGGAATCCCCTCCCACGCTCCATCCCTCGCGCGAATCGAGGACGAGACCGCCCTTTTGCGCCTCGGCCGCGGAATGGCATTCGTAGCAGTGCTCCACGAAGATCGGGCGGATCTCCTTTTCGAAAAAGGCGATCTCCTCGGTGGCCACCCCCAGGGCCGGACACGCCGCCACCGCGAAAAAGGTTATCCCCTTTCCAAACAGACGATGAAGCCCTGATGTTTCCGCTGCCATGGGTAAAACGCCGGGTCCGGCGATCGTTCGGAAGGGTAAAGGATTCCACCACCTTCCGACAAGGTTCATGAAATCACGGGTTTGCGTGTCCGGGGTGGTGTCCAAAATCCCGTCCGAGGTCATCCTCACGGATAGGGCATGGTCGCGCGCGGACCGATCTCCTCCTTCATCTCCCCTTCGATCCGGGCAAGGATCGCGGCATAATCGCGCTCCGGCACGACGACTCGGCCGATTCCCTCACTCAACTTTTCCCACACCTCCCGGCGGCGCGGCCGCGGCTCGCAGGAAACGACCACCAGCCCGCGGCAGTCGCGTCCGTGGATGAAATCATCCGGCCCGCAGGGCAAACGATAGCTTTTGGCGGCAGGCGCATCCACCGGAAACAAGCCGCGCACCAACCATGGCGTGATGACCCCGTCGTCACGCCCCGTGTCGAGGTGGCGTTTCAAAGTCGCTTTCTCGGCCCACCACTTTCCCTCCACCAAGGTCATGGCCCGACTGTAGACCTCCACCGGCACGAGCCCGAGAGCGGCGAGCTCGCGCTCCAGCTCCCGCGTCACCGCTTCATCGAAAGACACCCCCTCCAACCGCAGCGCCCGTCCCGCCACCGCCGCCCCGACGGCGTGCGAAGGGAGATCTTCGAAGGAGAAAGCCGAGCTTTTCTCCGGCATCCCGGGCACGTTGTGAAAGCCATACCACGTCAGGATCTCGCGCCAGTTGCTCAGATCGAGAGCCGCCGTCTCCCCCGCCCGGACCGCCACCTCCTCGATGAGCCGCGCCTTTGCCACGGGATCGAGACGAGTCCAGAAACCCGGATAGCGGAACGACACGCGATAGGTGGTGCGATCGATGTTTTCGAAGGAAAAACCCGCCTCGCCGCGTGTCAACGAATCGCGCACGTGGTAGTGGACGTAGCCCGCGAGATCGATCGCCCGGCGGATATGGGCGAGATCGAGAAAACCGCCCCGGCGGGTGTAGAAATGACCCCGCGCCAGCTCGCTCGATGGCCCCATCCCGAGCGAATCGATTTTCACCCGGTAGAGATGCGACCCGAAATCCACACCCGTCGGGAGCACTTCGAGCAAAAAGTTCGGATAAGGCGAGGCCGCGATGCGTAGCCGGGGGACTTTCTCCGCCTGCCAGTCCGAGAGACCTCCCCCCTGGAGGACGGACGGCAGTGCCATCGCGAGCAGAAGACCAACCCGGACCTTCGTCATCATTTCTTTTCCGGGATTCGCTCCGCCACCGGCAGCACGATGGCCGACGGGCGCGACGCATCGTGCCAGACCGTGTTCTCCGCGACGACCTGTCTCCGGTGTTGGGCGAGCGGCTCGCCCGTATTCGGATTCACGTCGAAACGCGGGAAGTTGCTGCTGCTCACCTCCACGCGGAGACGATGGCCCTTCTTGAAGACATTGCTCGTGGGATAGAGGCGGATCGTGAACGGATAGACCGTGCCGGGCTCCATCAGTTTCTCTTCGGCGAGGCTCTCTCGAAATCGGGCCCGCACGATGCCCTCGGTGATTTTCAGATCGAATCCACCCGGCCAGTCGTCCGATGCGGGATAGACATCGACGAGCTTGGCGGTGAAGTCCGTGTCGAGCGCGGTCGATGACGCCCACAGCTTCACCTCGATCTCGCCGGTCACCTCCAGATCAGCCTCGAGCGGACCGGTCTCGAAAACGACGATGTCATTCCGCGCCGTCAACGGGATGGGGCGTTTCCAGTTCCAGACATGCTCGCCTCCCCGCTGGTCCCAGGCCCCTTGCAGGAGGATGTCGTTCCCGCTCGAGATATTGCCACCGATCGTGGGAACGGGATCGGCCGGATCGAAAAGGTAGGTGGTCGAGCCTCCGTCTTCCCGCGGCGGCACCTCGGAGAGCCCGCCGTCCGCCCCGAAGTAAAACGATCGCGGCCGCGAGGTCGCCGGCGGCCATTCCGCCTCGTCGCGCCAGATCCCGCCGTGGAAAAGCTTCCCCTCCTCCGTCTTGTGTCCGTCGCCCGTCCCCATCGTGAAGATCCGCACGCGGCTCGCGAAAGGCGCGGCCTTGCCCACCGAGTTGTCGATCCCCTTCAGCCAGTGATCATACCACTCGCGACGCCAGGCCAGCTCGTCGGGAATGGCCGCCTCTTTTCCGAAATCGACCTGCCCGTGGGCCGAGTCGCGCTGCAGACCGTGGATCCACGGCCCCATGATGAGGTAGACATCGCTCTTCAGCGCCTTCGAGAGCACCCCGTAATTCGCCGTCGTGTTCCCCGCCCAAGAATCATACCAGCCACCGACGAGATAGACCGGGATATCCTGGTAGGCGTCCGCCTGGCCGAGAATGTGATTCTGCTCCCAGAAGGCGTCGTTCTTCCCGTGCCGCATCGCCTCGATGAGCCATTCCTCGTATTCCGGGGCGAATTGCAGGGGCGTCATCCCCTTCCGCAGCGGCAGGTTCGCGAGGTAATCGAAGCGGTTCGCCGCCATCTCCTTCAGCATCGCCGCCGTCGCCGGATTCTTCCCCGCCTGTGAGCCGTTCGCCGCATTCAGCATGATCCAATTCCAGAAGCGCAGCTCGAAGGCCCCCGCGTTCCGCATTGACTGCACCCCGCAATTCGCGACCGCGTCGACCGGGATCACCGTTGCCAGCTCCTTCGCCCCTTCCAACGCCAGGGCGTGTTGGGTGCCGCCGACATACGAGGTGCCGATCATCCCGATCTTGCCGCTGAACCACGGCTGACGCCCGATCCAGGCCGCGCAGTCGGCGCCGTCGCGCCCGTCGTCGCTCATCCAATGCCACACGCCCTCGCTCGCGTAGCGCCCCCGGCAATCCTGGGCGATGAAGATATAACCGTGTCTCGCGAAATATTCCGCGTGCTTCTTCGCTCCGCCTTTGTTGTAGGGGGTCCGGGTGAGGATCACGGGAAAGGTCCCTTCGAGCTTCACGCCGTTCTTCGCCGGGAAATAGAGATCCGTCGCGAGCTTCACTCCATCGCGCATCGCCACCATCACGTCCGCCTCCACCACCGGCGCGTCGGCCGGCCTCACCTCGTCCGCGCCGAGACGGGAAACGATCAATGGGAAGAACGCGAGGAGCAGGAACCGTTGCATGCGGCAGTGTGGGACAAAAACGCCACCTTTGTCAAAGCCCGGAAACACGGGGACGGCCTCCGCGTCTCCGTCCCCGGCCCTTCACCTCAGCTTCTGCCCGATGTCGTCGGCGTATCCCGTCATCTCGAGGTAGGCCCGGCCGACGGTCTCACCGGAGTCTTCGTCGATCACGTCGCAGGCGCCTTCCCAATAGCTGACGCCTCCGCTGCCTCCCGTCATTTCCTGCTGCTCCATCAGGGGCAAGAGCCGCAGCCGTTGTTCGCGCCCATCGGCCGGATCGCGCGTGGTGATCAGGGGCGACACCGGATAAGCCGCGCCCGTGTCCGGACTTTTCCAGATGCCCTCGTGACTCCACCGGTAATCGCCCGATTTGACGTGTGTCAGGGTGCCGTCGCGATCGATCCAGACGAGCTTCGAATACTCCGAAATGCCGCCGTCTTTCGTCCGCAGCACGTAGACCATGATTTCGCGCCCGTCGACGAACTGGATGCAGGTCCAATCCCATCCGATCTGGTCCTCGTCGAGCTGGCTGCTCGAGATCTCGTGGTCCATCCACGCCTCGCCCGATACGTCCAGCGTCACGCCATCGAGTTCCAGCCTGCCCTCCGCCGCGAGGCGTGGGAAAGTGATGTAATAGCTCGAGGCCGTGCCTTCCGGCCCTTTTCGCGAAATGCCGTCTTCACCAAAGATGACGTGCGCTTTCCTTGGCACGAGCTTCAACGATAGAGCGGCCTCGGCCCGGATCGAACCTTCCAGCAGCAAATCATCCCCCTCGCGGCGCAGCGTCCAATTGCCGTTGTGGACATCGAGATCACCCACCTTCGCCCCCGCATCCCAGCCCCCGCGATTGAGCCGCTCCTCATGCAAAAAGCGGCCCGTCTCCGGATCGCTCAATCCCATGTGGGCGAGGTAAAGCTGCTCCGTGCCGAAATCCTCGCCCGCCGGCACCTCGACGGGTTGTTGTCCGAGCCGGAAGAAGGTCGCCTGGAAGCCGAAGCGGCGTTCCCCCGCGAAGAGATGCCCGGTCAGATACCACCATTCGATCTTGAAGTCGGGATGGCTGCCGTGGTCCCGCGGGAACTCCAGCCGATGCCCGGCGCGAGGCACGTTCCATTCTTCTGCCGATGCCATCGGAGCGCCCGCAAAGACCAAGAGGAGACCC
>JALRFZ010000754.1 GCA_023253615.1 Verrucomicrobiales bacterium
GGCGGCAAGATCATCGCCCGCGAAAGCGTCAGTGCCATGCGCAAAAACGTCACCGCCAAGTGCTACGGCGGCGACATCCCCCGCAAACGCAAACTCCTCGAGAAGCAGAAGGAAGGGAAGAAAAAGATGAAGGCCATCGGCAAGGTGAACATTCCCCAGGATGCCTTCATCAAGGTGCTGAAGTCGGGAGACTGAGTGGCCGGAGGTCGGAAGTCCGAAGTCGGAGGTCAGAAATTAGAAAGTTCCTGTTATGTTCTTTTTCAAGAAACCCAGCAAGGAAGAGCTCGCCGAGCTGCCGCTCGACAAGAACGGACGCAAGGAGGGGAAATCGCTCGTCAAGGGGGTGAACAAATTCCTCCGTTACAACGACGACCTCATCGACGAGCCCCGCAAGGAAGAGATCCGTTCGAGAAACGCCGCCTTCCTCGCCGCACTTGACGAACCCGCGAAAAAACGCCGTGAACTCGAGGGGATGGCCGAGGAGCTGACCGATCTCTGCAAGAAGTCGGTGAAGGATTACAAACCCTCCGCCTGGAAGGAGAACATCGAGGTGATCTTCGTCGCCGTCGTCATCGCGATGGGGATCCGCGCCTATTTCATCCAGCAGTTCAAGATCCCGACCGGATCGATGCAGCCGACCCTGAACGGCATCATCGCCTACCCGACGAAGGAGATGAACCCCAACGCCGAGAGGCATGCCCCCGACGGATACGAGTATCCCTCCCTGCCGCAGCGGCTCTGGGACAAGGTCTGGTACGGCCGCAGCCACGTCGAATGGATCGCCGGCGAGGACGATGTCGTCATCACCGACGACGAGCATCTCTACGAAAAGACGCACTTCATCTTTTTCCCGCGGACCTATCTCCGGACGAAGAACGGCCACGTCTTCAGCGCGCCGGGCACGAGGTCGAGGGTCGAGGATCTCCTCGCGAGCGGTTCCGTCCCGCACCGGCTCGGAGCCCGCGCCTTCGAGGTGAAGGCCGGCGAGCCGATCGCGAAGGGCTACGTCGATACCGGCGACCAGCTCGTGGTGAACAAGTGGATCTACCACTTCAAGAAACCGGAGCGCGGCGAGGTCTTCGTCTTCGACACGCAGAACATCTACGGCATCCAGATCGGGATCGATCCCCGCCACGGCTCGCAGCATTACATCAAGCGCATCGGCGGCGAGCCCGGCGACACGCTGGAGATCGAGCCACCCTACCTGAAGGTGGACGGTGAACGCGCGACCGAGCCGGGCATCGTGCGCGTGATGTCGCAGGAGGGTTACTACACCGGCTACACCCTGCAGGGTGCCCGCCACGCGAATCTCGGAAAGGGCGAATACTGGGCGCTCGGCGACAACAGCGCCAACAGTTCCGATTCGCGGAACTGGGGTGTCGTGCCCGAGGAGAACATCGTCGGCCGCGCCGCTTTCGTTTATTATCCCTTCGGCCATCACTTCGGTTTCATCGACTGAGCCCGCCCCGTCCGTTCATGCAGATCCGGCGAAGGATGCCTACGGAACACACGGAATACGCGGAAGAAATCTGGAAAAGCCGGTTCCAGCTCCGTGATTGGAATGGCTTCGATGATGCCTGCGGAATCCATCTCGGTCTTTTGCCTTTCCGTGTTTTCCGTGTATTCCGTAGGCCGCCACTTTTGCGCTCGATTGTAGGCCACCTCTATTTCGCTCGATATCAGTCCGCCTCCCCACTGGCCCCTCGCCGACTGTCTTACCTCCCTCATCGTTGAACCCGTCTAGCGCCATCGCCCGTGAGATCGTCCGCCGCAGCGGATCGAATCTCGCTTTTGCCCTCGCCGTGCTGCCGCGTCCGCAGCGGCGCGACATGGAGGTTTTCTACGCCTTCTGCCGCGTCGTCGATGATCTCGTCGATGAGCCGGGATTCACCCCGGGGGAGCGCCGCGCCGGACTCGACCGCTGGCGCGGTCTCGTCGAGGGAACGGTCGCCGATCCGCGCGAGGGCATCGAGAGCCAGTTCACCGATCTCGTCCTCAGGTGCGATCTGAACCGGGCCGATCTCTTCGCCATCCTCGACGGCATGGAGATGGATCTCGCGCCGCGCACCTTCGCCACCACCGCCGATCTCCGCCATTATTGCTACCACGTGGCCAGTGCCGTCGGGCTCGTCAGTGTCGATCTCTTCGGCTGCACCGATCCGGCGGCGCGAGCTTATGCCGAGGAGCTCGGCTACGCCCTCCAGTGGACGAACATCCTCCGCGATGTCGGCGAGGATGCGGCGCAGGGGCGGGTCTTTTTGCCGCTCGAGGATCTCGCTCATTTCGGGCTCGATGCCGCCGCGATCCTTTCCGGCTCGCCTGATCCGGAGAAGTTCCGACGGGTCATGGCCCGGGGTGTGGCCGTGGCGCGCGCCCATTTCCGCGAATCGCTCGCCGTTTTCACCGGCCTGCCGGCCGCCGACCAGACCGCGTTGCGCTCCGCCGAGTTGATGCGGAGGCTCTACACCCGCATCCTCGACGCGATGGAGCGCGATGGCTTCCGTGTCTACGACACGCGATACCGTCCCGGCAAGCTCGCTGCGCTCGCCGAGTTTTTCCGCGCCAAATATCTCGCCTGACCGTATCCCGTACCGCTCCCGACTTTCGATGGAATTTGTCCGCTTCAAGCACGCGCGTTTTTCCGCCCGCCTTCCCGCGGCCTTCCGCTATTCGCCCAGCCACTATTGGATGACCGAGGACCCCTCGGTGCCGGGGCGCTGGCGCGTCGGCTTTACCAAATTCGCCACCCGCATGCTCGGCGAACTGGTCGAGGCCCGCTACGAAGTCGCGGTCGGGGCACCTGTCACCTCGGGGCAGAACATCGGCTACGTCGAGGGTTTCAAGGCCGCGAGCGATCTCTACTGCGTGATGGACGGCGCCTTCGCCGGAGGAAATCCGCTGCTCGAAGTCGATGCGTGCCTCGTGAAAAGTTCGCCCTACGAGGATGGCTGGCTCTACGCGGTGGATGGCGAGCCGGAGGAGGCCAGCGTGGATGTCCACGGTTACGTCGCTCACCTCGGGGCCCTCATCGAGAAGATGCAGAGCGAGGGGTATTGACGGAAGCGACAATCCGGTAGCGGCCGACCTTCATTCGGCGACCATCGCGAGAACCCGCGTTTCGAGGCCCTTGTCCACGAAAAAGCCGGCATCTCGCCGGAGCTTTTCGATCTCGCCGCGTAAAGAAGAAATGGAGCCCGTTCTCCGGGCGAAGATGAGGATTCCAATTACGCCGATGGTGGGGATGCCGAGGCTGGCGGCGCATTGCCTGCCTTCCTTCTCATCCATCAGCACGGCGTTCGTTTTGGCGGACAGGGCCAGCCGCAGGGCTTCGGTTTCCCCGGGATCGAGTCCGCGAAGTTCGTCGGGAAAAGGAGCTGACGACGGTAGCGGTACTTGCATCAACCAGCCTCTCTGTATTGACTCCGAGAGAGCGGTCTGGGCTGATGACGACCTCAAGGCATCCAATTCCCGAACCACGGCGGGCGGGATCCACACTTCTCCGAACTGCTCCGGCAAGAGCGCCAACCTGCCGATGATCGCGAGATTCGAGAGCGGCGAGGTGTCACTGACCACGACCATAGGCGAGATCGGCTTCCAGCTCGGTTTCGGTGTAGTGGCGGGTGATCCCGCGACGACCGATCTCTTGCCCAAAAGTGACCTTCGGCATCCCGGCCAGTTCAGCCGCCCTGCCGAGGCTCAGCAGATCGCGCGCATACAACGCACAGGCGATTTCCAGAAGCAGGTAACCGTCGCGCTCCGCTTCGGGAATGGGCAGCACCGCGAGCACATCGTCTGGAATGTCGAGGGTCACGTTCATCGCAGAACCTTACTTTGTAATCCCGCGGGCGTCAACGCGACCTCGCCCTCATCGAGAAGATGCAGAGCGAGGGGTATTGAGCCGGGGAAATCCGCTTCACCGCGCGTCATCGCGTGCCGGAGAGAGGCTCGCCTTTTTTCCTGGTTTCCGCTTCGATGCCGGGATGGCGAATCCCACGTCCCGCTCGTTCCTTCCCTTTCTATTCCTCTGGCTCGTCCTTGCCGCCTCTCCGGCTCACGCCGCTCCGCCCGTTCCGGATTGGATTTGGTCGGTGGAGGGAGATCGTGACGGGGCCGGGGAGTTCTCCGCGAAAAAGCGGTTCACCCTTTCTCGGGAGGTCGATCGTGCGATCCTGCGCGTCACCGCTGATTTCGCGGGACTGCGTGTCGTCCTCAACGGGCGCGAGGTGCTCGCTCTCGATCCCTATGATCCGCCCGCCGAGGTCGAGGTGACGGAGGTGTTGGTCGTCGGGGAAAACACGATCGATCTGGACGCGACCGGTGTCGAGGGTCCGTCGGCGATCGCGGCGGCGCTCGAAATCACGGTTTCCGGAGAAAAGTCGACGGTTGTTCGCACCGGTTCCGACTGGGGGAAGGTGGTCGTGTTAGGAGAGGTGGAGCCTGTGCGATGGGAGCTCAATCGTCTGCCCGATGTCAGTCCTTTCGCCGAATACAACCAGTGGAAGGAGGCGCTCGATCAGCCCGATGCGTCGAATCTTTCCCCGCTGCCGCCGGGATTCGAGATCCGGAAGATCCGCGACGCGGGGGAGGGCGAGGACTCATGGGTGAGCCTCGCCTTTGATGCGAAGGGCCGCCTCCTCATCGGCAAGGAGCAAAAGGGTCTCCTCCGACTGACGCTCTCCGACAACGGGGACGAAGTGGTCGCCGCCGGGACGATCGAGGACACCTTGCGCGAATGCCGCGGTCTCGCCTGGAAGGGTGACGTGCTCTATGCCCACGCCAACAACGCGAAGGCCCTCTATGCCCTGCGCGATGCGAACGGCGATGATCGCTTCGATGGCGATGAGGTGAAACTCGTCCAGTCCACCGAAGGCGGAGCCGGGCACGGTCGCAACGCCCTCACCGTGGGGCCGGACGGCCACCTCCATGCCATCGTCGGCGACGACATCGCCGTGCCG
>JALRFZ010000067.1 GCA_023253615.1 Verrucomicrobiales bacterium
CATCACCCGCGCCGAGCAGGATGCCTTCGCCGCGCGCAGCCAGTTGCTCGCCGCGGCACATCGCGGGGTTTTTGCCCGCGAGATCGTGCCGATTCCGACGCGCGAGGGTTTGATCGGCGAGGATGAACACCCGCGGCCGGAGACGACCGAGGAGGGGCTCGCGAAACTGAAGCCGGCTTTCCGTCCCGAGGGGAGCGTCACCGCCGGCAATGCCTCGGGGATCAACGACGGGGCGGCGATGGTGCTGCTGGCGGGAGAGGAGGCGGTCGAGCGTTTCGGGCTCGTGTCGAGAGCGCGGGTCGTCGCGAGCGCCGTCGTGGGCTGCGATCCGGGATTGATGGGGCTGGGCCCCGTCGAAGCGATTCGCGGCGTCTGCGGACGGGCTGGCTGGAGTCTCGACGAGGTGGAGGCGATCGAGATCAACGAGGCCTTCGCGGTGCAGACGCTTGGTTGTGCGCATTTGTTAGGGATGGCTCCGGAGCGCCTCAACCGCCGTGGCGGCGCGATTGCCCTCGGGCATCCCATTGGCGCGAGCGGTGCCCGCGTGCTGACGACGCTGCTCCACCTCATGGAAGACGAGGGCCTTCACCGAGGCATCGCCAGCCTCTGCATCGGCGGCGGCATGGGCATCGCGATGGCGGTGGAAAGGTGAGGGGGCTCTAACCCGCATTTCTCATACCCCTTCTGCTGTGACTTGCTGCGGCCCGCCCCCGCTTCGTTCCGCCCCGGATTTCCCTTGGACAGTATGTTCTCATACAGCTCGGCGGGAACCGCCCGGCGGGAAATCCGGGCCGCGCCTTGCAGGGACGGCTCCTCGCGGCGTCTCGCGACGAAGGGGTATGAGAAATGCGGGCTAAAAATGAAAACCTCCGAGCGCGTCACACCGGCACCAGCATCACCGCATCCGGCCAGAGTGCTGCGAGCGCATCATCGAGCGTGGCGAGCTGGCCCCGGTTCCGTAAAGCGAGCGCGGCGAGCCACGAGTCGGTGACCTGGCGATGACCGGTCAGTCGAGTTGGTTCGATCTCGAGATGGGAAAATCCGTCGGGCCAGAATTCGTGGCCCGGTTGGGCGTGGAGGGCCTTCAGGTATGCCCATGCCGCCTCTGCCGATTTGTCGCGCGCGAATTGCATGTGAAGCCGCAGCAAGGTGCCCTCCGTGGCCGGACAGGTCGCAAAGGTGTCCCTTCGAATCGTTGCGAGCCAGCGGTGGACCCGGTGATGGTGAACATGGTCCGGAAGCGCCATGGCCACCAGGACATTGCCGTCGAAAAGGCGGGTCATTTCAGGGCATCTTCGATTTCTTCGGGCGACAGCCCCAGTGACTCCATGGGACTGAAAAGATCGTCATCGCTCGCCCGCTGGACATCCAGATTCGATAGAATTCGGCCATCTCCGGAGGAGACAGGAAAGCCCGAGACGGGATGAAAGCCATCTGCGGTTCCAGCAGGTTCTCCCGGATCGGTTCGACGCTGCCTCATCAGATCGGCGATGGCCTTGCTGAGAGACGTCCTCGTGGCGATCGCATGGGAACGAACCATCGCATAGACATCATCGTCCAAGGTAATCGTGAGACGATTCATGGCTTATTGTCGTGCAGTGGTGTAGTGGTGTCAATGTGTAAAGGCACCTTATGAGAGAGCCCTCACAGCCCCTTCCGGTGCGTCTCCTCCGCGAACCACACCGACACCAGGGTGATCAGCGCCATGCCGATGAGGTAGACGGCGATGGGCCAGGGTTTGCCGCCGCTCCAGTCGAGCAGCGCCACGGCGATGAGCGGGGCGAGACCACCCGCGAGCGGGGACGCGAGCTGGTAGCCGAGCGAGGCACCACTGTAGCGGACGCGCGTGCCGAAGAGCTCGGAGAAAAAGGCGGCCTGCGGTCCATACATCGCCGAGTGGCCGATCAAGCCGATGACGATGGCGAGCGAGACGAGGACGGGCATCTTCGTATCGACGAGCCAGAAGAACGGAAAGGCGAAGAGCAACAAGAAGATCGTGCCGCCGAGATAAACGGGACGCCTGCCCCACCGATCCGAGAGCGCGCCGAAGGCGGGGATGGCGACAAGCTGCACCGCCGACCCCAACATCACCGCATAGAGGAGTCCCTGTTTCTCCATGCCGAGCTGTTGCGAACCGTAACTGAGAACGAGCACGGTGAAGATGTAGAAGAAGGCGTTTTCCGCGAATCGCGCCCCCATCGCGAGGAGGACGTTGCGGGGATGTTCGCGGATCACGGCGAGGATGGGCACCTTTGGTCCCGGATCCTCCGCCTTCGCTTTGGTGAAGACGGGGCTCTCGTAGATCTTCAGGCGGATGAACATGCCGACGCCGAGGAGTAGCACACCCAGAAGAAAAGGAACCCGCCAGCCCCACGAGAGGAAGGCGGCTTCATCCATCCGCGAGGCGAGCATGAAGACGCCGTTCGCCAGCAGCATCCCGACCGGCACGCCCGCCTGCACCCAGCTCGCGTGGTAGCCGCGGCGTCCTTCGCGGCTGTGTTCGACGGCCATGAGGACGGCCCCGCCCCACTCGCCACCGACGCCGAAGCCCTGCACAAACCGCAGCAGCACGAGCAGCACCGGCGCCCACAAGCCGATCTGGTTGTAGGTCGGGAGCAGACCGATGAGGACGGTTGCGATGCCCATCATCATCAGGGTGGTCACGAGCATGGATTTTCTTCCGATCTTGTCGCCGTAGTGGCCGAAGACGATCCCGCCGAGGGGACGCGCAAAGAATCCGACCGCGTAGGTGGCGAAAGAGGCCATCGTGCCCGCGAGGGGATCGAGGTTCGTGAAGAAAAGCTGGTTGAAGACGAGCGCCGCAGCCGTGCCGTAGAGGAAGAAGTCGTACCATTCGATCGTGGTGCCGACAAAGCTGGCGATGACGACACGACGGGTGTTTTTCGGGCACGGGGTTTCGGCGCTCATGGGGGACCGCGAGCGTTGCAGATCGGATGGGGTGGGGTCAAGAAGGGAGGCGGCGGAAATGCGGACTGCGTGGGATGACCTTTACGCAGATGACCGCAGATGTTTTCGAATCGAAGGATCGCGAATCCGTCGAGAGCAGACCTTGTCGGCTCAAATCTCCACCATCGCCGGAATCGCGCTCTCGAGCAGCGCAAACAGCTCCTTCGCCGCCGCCCGACCCACGTCCATCACTTCCTCATGGCTGAGAGGATTTGCGGAGAGTCCGGCACCATAGTTCGTCAGACACGAAAGCGCGGCGATGCGCATCCCGAGGGCGCGGGCCTGGATCGCCTCGGGCACGGTCGACATGCCGACGGCGTCGGCTCCGAGGGTGCGGAGCATGCGGACTTCGGCGGGCGTCTCGTATTCGGGTCCGTTGACCCAGGCGTAGATCCCTTCGGCGAGTTTGCTGCCGGTGAGCTCGAGGCTCTCGGCACGGAGGAGGTTGCGCAATTCCACCGAATAGACTTCGCTTTGATCGACAAAATGTGGTCCCCCGGTCAGAGGGGACTGTCTTGCGAGATTGAGGTGATCGGAGATCAGCATCCAGCGTCCCGGCTTGAGGTTCGCGTTGACGATGCCGGCGGCATTCGTGAGAACGACCGTGCCGATGCCGAGCTGGTGGAAGAGCCGCATCATCGCCGCAGCCTCACGGGCGGTGCGTCCTTCGTAGACATGGACGCGGCCCTGGGCGACGGCGACTTTCACGCCGCCGAGGGTGCCGAGATGGAGTTTCCCGGCGTGTCCATCGACGCTGCCGACCGGCAGGCCTCCGATCTCCGCGTAGTCGAAGGACATCGCTTTCTCCAACAGGTCCACCAAGCCCCCGAGTCCCGATCCGAGCACGATCCCGACGGCCGGTTTCGCGGACTTCAGGGCGGCGGGCAGGGTGAACTCGGACATTGCTTACGTTCCACCCGATCCGGGCGCCGCGCAAATCTCGCGGTGGAGCGACTCGAGCTCGGGCGCGGGCACGCCGAGACGTTTCGCCTCGCGCAAAGGGGCACCCCAGATCGCCTCGACCTCGACGGCCTGTCCGGCGAGGAAATCGACGAGGCTGGAGGGCTGGTAGGCTCCCATCTCGAGGGTGCCCTTGATGTTGGCTGCGGCGAAAGCCGGATCGATGACATGACCCAGCGCCGCCGCGACCGCGATGACCTCGCCCATGAGCGTGCGGGTGCGGGCGAGGAGTGCGGGATCGGCGAGGATTTGTTGCGTGTCGATGCCGCCTCCGGCGATGGCGAGTCCGTTGAAAGGAACGTTCCAGACCAGCTTGCGCCAGCGGGCGAGTCCGAGATCGGGGAGGACGCGGCAGTCGAGTCCGGCGCGGACGAAGAGATCGGCGACGGGCGCGAGCGTCTCGGGATGGGAGAAGGCGCCCATCTCGACGCGGCCGTGAGCGAGGTGATGGATCACGCCCGGCTCGCCGCGATTGATGCAGACGAAGCAGAGGCCCCCGAGGATGGGATGGCCGGGGAAATGTCGGGCGAGAAAGGCCTCGTTGCCGAGTCCGTTCTGGAGGGTGAGGAGGATCGTGCCAGGCTTGAGGAGCGGTGGAAGCAAGTCGGGGAGGGCGTCATTGGCGGTCGACTTGATCGCGATGACGACGAGGTCGACCGGGCCGATCTCCGCGGTCGTGGCAAAGGCGCGCACCGGATCGAGATGCAGGTCGCCAGCGATGCTGTGGACGATCAGGCCGCGCTCGCGCACTGCGGCGAGGTCGTGCCGCATGAGGAAGGAGACCTCGGCGACGGAGGCGAGGCGGGCACCGTAATATCCGCCGACCGAGCCGGATCCGACGATGGCGAGGGTGGGGGAGGGAGACATGGGCGGGAGGGGATGGGACAGGGAAGAGTGTTGACCACGAATGGAACGAATCAAACGAATGAGACTGATAAACGGTCGTGGCATTCGATCCAATTGCGTTTGGATTCATCGCCATGCCTTGACGAATCGGCTTCCGCATCGTGATTGGCCCTCATGTCCGTCTCCGCCAACCTCCTCACCGCAACCGATGAACTGGTCTCGCGCCTGCGTGGGCTTTCGTTCGCCGAGCCGGTGACGCACGTCTACAACCCGCTCGAGTATGCCCGGGCCCCGCACGAGCTTTATATACGGCGCTTCGGTGACACGAAAAAGCGCGTCCTTTTTCTCGGGATGAATCCGGGTCCGTGGGGCATGGCGCAGACGGGAGTGCCCTTCGGGGAGATCGCCCTGGTCCGCGACTGGATGGGGATCTCGGCTCCGGTGAAAAAGCCCGTGCCCGAACATCCGAAGCGTCCGGTCGTGGGATTCGACTGCGACAAGTCGGAGGTGAGTGGACGCCGTCTCTGGGGGCTCTTCTCGGAATGGTATCCGAATGCGGAGGACTTTTTCGCCGATCATTATGTGGTGAATTATTGTCCGCTCGTCTGGATGGAGGCGAGCAGCCGCAACCGCACTCCTGACAAACTGCCATCGGCGGAGATGGCTCCGGTCGAGGTCGCCTGTGACGCCTATCTCGCGGAGCATCTACGTCAATTGCAGCCGGACCTTCTCATCGGCGTGGGAGGGTTTGCCGAGGTCTGTCTCGCGAGGGTCGCCGAGTCGATCGGGCACCCGGCGAAGATCGGCCGGGTCCTTCATCCGAGTCCGGCGAGCCCGGCCGCGAACCGCGACTGGGCGGGAACGGCGGCCCGGCAGTTGCGGGAACTCGGAGTGCCATCTGGCGATGGCAGTAAACGGTAATCTGTGAACGGTAAACGGTAGGAAACCGCGTAGTTTGATTTCTGATTTCATGACCGATTCGCAACGCAGTCAGGCGCTCCTGCGGAAGGCCAGTTGGCTTTCCTTCTGGGTGGGCGTGGGCATGCTCGCGATCAAGGTCTGGGCCTGGTGGTTGACGCGGTCGTCGGCGATCCTCAGCGATGCGGCGGAATCGGTCGTGCATGTCGCGGCCGTGGGGTTCGTCGTTTACAGCCTGCGCCTTTCGCAAAAGCCCCCGGATGAGACACACCCTTACGGCCACGCGAAGATCTCGTTTTTCTCGGCGGGCTTCGAGGGTGGATTGATCTCGATTGCGGGTCTCTTCATCCTCTGGCAGGCGATCCGGCAATGGATCGTGGGGGAAGCGCCCCAAAATCTCGGGTCCGGCAGTTTGCTCACCGCCGTCGCCTTGCTCATCAATGGATGGCTCGGCTGGCATCTCCTGCGGTTGGGGAAAAAGGGCGGTTCGCTCATCCTCGAGGCGAACGGACATCATGTGCTGACGGACGCGTGGACGAGCATCGGGGTGCTCGCCGGACTGGGGCTGACCTGGGCGACGGGATGGATGGGCTTCGACCCGATCTGCGCGATGCTGGTGGCCTTGAACATCCTCTGGTCGGGCGGAGCGCTGATGTGGCGCAGTGCGAATGGGCTGATGGACCGCGCCGATCCGGTGGTGCAGAGTGCGCTGGTGGCGAGGCTCGATGCGGCGACGGCGCGGCATGGGGTCACCTGGCACCAGATGCGCCACCGCCACCTCGGCGACGGGCATTGGGTGGACTTCCACC
>JALRFZ010000092.1 GCA_023253615.1 Verrucomicrobiales bacterium
ATGCCCTCGACCTTCTACCTGCTCGGAGGAGCGACCTGTTTTGTCACGAAACGCTGCCAGCGCATCGGAGACATCGCGGCGGGCACGCTCGTGATCCGCGAGGTTGCGGCGCTTCCGCCGGTTTTGGAGGAGTTTGTCAGGACAGGGCACAATTCCTTCGCCGCCCTCCCCCACCTCGAGGCGCGTCTCCGGCAACGGACCTCGCCCGAGGAGGCCCGCCTCGTGATCGACGCGATGGCACGACGCGACGAACTCGATCCCGTGGCGCGTCTCGAAGTCTTCGCCCGGCTCGCGGAGGCCTTCCGTGAGAAAGTGGATTTCCCCGACGAGATCACGCTGGGGCTTTCGGACGAGCAATACGTCCGCAATATCGCCTCGACCCTCTTCCGCCGGGCTTCGGTGTGAATTCCACCGGGCTCCCCCGGGTCAACGGCTCAGATCTTCCTGGCGCAGCACCTTGAAACCGGCCTTCGACAGCATGGCGTGGCCGAAATCGTTGTCCTCGACACCGAGGGCGAGGGCGGAATAACCGTCGGGCTGGGTCAGGAGCGGGTAGATGAAATGGATGTTCGTCTCCGCCTTCAGCAGGGTGCGCAGGCAGTCGGGCATCTGCTCGGCCCCGTCGCGCAGGGAGACGACGAGAACGTCCATCGTGTTGAAAGGGATGCCCCGCTCGATGAACACGGTCTCGACGGTGAAGGGATCGCTGACGACGAGCCGCACGACGGTGTTGTCGATCGAATCCTGCACCGAGAGCCCCAGCACGACGACATGGCTGGCACGCAGCAGGTCGAGGATGGAAACGAAGGCACCGGGACGGTTCGGCAGAAAGACGGCAAACTGGCGGACGGGCGAACCCTCCGCGGTGGAAACGTGGGAGTTGTCGGAGTCGGAAGCGGCCATGGCGGGACAGGGAGATAAAACGGGCGGATCGGATCACTCGACGGTGACGCTCTTGGCGAGATTGCGGGGTTTGTCGACATCACAGCCCCGCGCCACCGCGAAGTGATAGGAGAGCAGCTGCAGCGGAATGACACCGAGGATGGGGCTGAGGCACTCGTGCACTTCCGGGATGTAGATGACGTCGTCGGCGATGCGCTCGAGATCCGTGTGCCCCTGGGTCGTCACGGCGATGACGGGACCACGGCGCGCCTTGATCTCCTCGACGGTGGAGACATTCTTTTCATACACCGCGTCCTTCGGCATGACGAAGACGCTCGGCACCTCGGGACTGACGAGGGCGATGACGCCGTGTTTCAATTCGGCGGCGGCGTGTCCGCTGGCGAAGATGTAGGAGATCTCCTTCATCTTCAGCGCGCCCTCGAGAGCGGTGGGATAATTGAACTGGCGTCCGAGGAAGAGCATGCCGGGAGCGTCGATGTATTTCAGCGCGATCCCGCGGATGTAATCGGATTGCTCGAGAATGCGCTCGACCTTGCCCGGCAGCTCCCGGATCTCGCGGAGGAGACGCTGGCCGTCGTCGACCGAAAGATGGCGCATGCGGCCGAGGAGGAGGGCGAGCAACGCCAGCACAGTGACCTGCGAGGTGAAGGATTTCGTCGCGGCCACCCCGATCTCGGGTCCGGAATGGAGGTAGCTGCCCCCATCCGATTCACGGGCGATGGTCGAGCCGACGGAATTCACGACACCGAGGACGCGGTGCCCCTTCCGCTGCCCTTCCCGGAGCGCGGCGAGGGTGTCGATCGTCTCTCCGCTCTGGCTGATGACGAAGACGAGCGTGTTTTTGTCGAGCGGCGGATTGCGATAACGGAATTCGCTCGCGATCTCCACCTCGGTGGGGATGCGGGCGAGGTGTTCGATCATGTATTCGCCCACCATTGCGGCGTGCGAGGCGGTGCCGCACCCACAGAGGACGATGCGCTCGACATCGCGCAACTCGCGTGGCGTGAGACCGAGACCTCCGAGCACGGCCGAGGCGTGATCGTCGTTGAGACGCCCGCGGAAGGCATTCTGGATCGAAGTCGGTTGCTCGAAGATCTCCTTGAGCATGTAGTGGGGAAAGTCCCCCATGTCCGCCTGCTCGGGCGTGAAATCGACCTTGCTCACCTCGTAGGCCGATTCATCGCCATCGACGTTTTCGACGGTGAATTCATCCTCCGTCAGGTAAACCAGATCGCGATCCTGGAGATAGATGGCGTTGGTGGTGTGCGAGACGATCGCGCTGACGTCGGAGGCGAGGAAATTCTCGCCCTTGCCGAGCCCGATGATGAGCGGGCTGCCAAGACGGGCGCCGACGATGAATCCGGGGGCATCGGCATGGATCACGGCGATGCCGTAGGTGCCCGAGACCTGCTTCAGCGCTTCGCGCACCGAGGCGACGAGACGCGAACGCGGATCACCTCCCGTGGTCGCGTCGTGGACACGGCCGATGAGGTGGGCGAGAACTTCGGAGTCGGTTTGCGACCGGAACTCATGACCCTCCTCCACCAGATGGCGTTTGATGGTCTGGTAATTCTCGATGACTCCGTTGTGGACGAGGGCGAGCTTTCCGCTGGCGTCGAGGTGCGGGTGGGCGTTCGCGTCGGTGGGCTCGCCGTGGGTCGCCCAGCGGGTATGGCTGATGCCACACGAACCGCTCACCGGACTCTCCGACAGGAGGCCTTTGAGATTGGCGATGCGCCCGCTCTTTTTCCGGGTCGCGAGATGATTTTCCGCATCCATCACGGCCATGCCGGAGGAATCGTACCCCCGGTATTCGAGCCGCCGCAACCCTTCGAGAAGAATGGGAGCCGCGGAGGCCTTGCCCACATAGCCGATTATGCCACACATAAATTCAGTAGGCTCCGAGAGCCGCGGCAGGATACGGTTGAACGCCCTTTGAATCAAAAAATTTGTCATCAAAAGAGTGCCCATCGTCCATCTTTGGTTTACAACTGATTTACCTCGCCATGCCCGACCTCCTTCCCGAAAAGTCCATCGACAGCGTCCTCGCCATCATCATGGGTGGCGGCCAGGGATCGCGTCTCTTCCCTCTGACCCACAACCGTTCAAAACCGGCCGTGCCGCTCGCGGCGAAGTGCCGGATTGTGGACATTCCGATCAGCAACTGCATCAATTCGGGGATCCGGAAGATGTATGTGCTGACCCAGTACAACAGCGAATCACTCAACCGGCACGTGACGAGCGCCTACCGCTTCGATCATTTCGGCGACAACTTCGTGCACATCCTCGCCGCGCAACAAACACCTGGCGACGACAAATGGTATCAGGGCACGGCCGACGCGGTGCGCCAGAACCTCAGCTATTTCCTCGAGCGCCCCTACAAGTATTTCCTGATCCTCAGCGGCGACCAGCTCTACCGGATGGATTTCCGGCTGATGCTCTCGCAGCACCTCGCCACCGGAGCCGACCTCACCATCGCCACCACTCCGGTGCCGCGCGGGCCGGCCCGCGCCTTCGGTCTGATGCACACCGATGCCGAGAGCCGCATCACCCGCTTCGTCGAGAAGCCCGGGGGCAACGACGCCCTTCTCGATCAACTCGCCATGCCGGCGGGCCTCCTCAAATCGGTCGGACTGCCGGAGGAAGAGGAGCGTTTCCAGGCATCGATGGGCATTTACCTCTTCAACCGCAAGGTGCTCGAGGACGCGCTCGACAACGATTCCGCCGATTTCGGCAAGAACATCATCCCCGGCATCATCAAGGACAAGAGCGTCTACAGCTACATCTTCGACGACTATTGGGAGGATATCGGCACGATCGCCTCCTACTACGAGGCGAATCTCGAATGCACCAAGATCGTGCCGAAATTCAATTTCTTCGACTCGAAGAACCCGATCTACACCCGTGCCCGGCTCCTCCCCGCGAGCAAGATCAACAACGCGGTGATCGAGGAAGCTCTCCTCTCCGACGGCTGCATCATCACCAGCGCGACGATCCGCCGCTCCATCATCGGGGTGCGTTCGGTGATCGAATCGGGATGCGAGATCACCGACAGCATCATCATCGGATCCGACTACTACAACAAGGTGCGTTTCGTCGATGGCAAGGAAACCTCGCAGCCCATCCTGATCGGGGCGGGAACGAAGATCCACCGGGCCATCATCGACAAGAACGTGACGATCGGCAAAAACGTGGTGATCCATCCGCGCGACCGGGTCAACGCGGACACCGAGTGGTGCCACATCCGTGACGGCATCGTCGTGGTGCCAAAGGGCAAGGTGATCCCCGACGGGACGGTCGTCTGATCCGGTCGGGTCGCGGACCCAGGAGGGTCGGGTCAGGGCTGGATGACGCCATCCCGGGCCACCGTCGTGACCTCCTCGGTGGCGACATCCTTGATCACGACCGCATTCGGCCGGATATCGAGCACCTGGTAATCCTTCGCGCCGGTGCCGGGCTGGGTCGTACGGAACACATCGCCGGCTTTCACCACGTAGCGATACTGCGAATTCGGCGCGGTGAGGATGGCGTAGGTGTCGGAGGTCTGGCCGGTCGCGTCCTTCACCAGCACGTGGGTGGAGCCACGCTGGGTATCCTCGACCATCACCCGCGAGACATCGACCATGCGTCCTTTGCCTTCCTTCGAACTGACGAACCGGGGCGAGACCTCCTTTACCTTGTAGGGCGTACCGGGGACGACACCGCCCTCGGTGACGGCCACGCTTCCAGCGCTTTGATCGAGCCGGCGCACCGAGGCCGTGCTGCCGTTGACGCCATCGACGACCAGCGGCAGGGACTCTTCGTGGTAGGCGGCGAGCACCATGGTCTGCACGGGAGCCTCTTCGGGCAGGCGCGAGTGGATCGTCGATCCGTTGAGCGCGACGATCGGCTTCGACCTGGCGTCCTCGCGGATGCGACGGGAGTTTTCCACGCGTTTCGCGACAGGCGTCGCCACCACGGGAACCGGCGCATTGGAGCCGCCGATGCCGGAGGCGGCAACCGGGGCCTCTCTGTTCTCCGCCCCGGGCGCGACCGGAGCCGCCACGATCGTCGGTGTGGTGGTTTTGTCAGGCGCCGGGTTCGTCGCCGGTGCCGCTGCATCCACGGGATTCGCCCCGGGATTGGTGGAGGCGTTTGCCATCCCATTCGCGGGCGTCGCCGTGGAATCCTCGCCTGACACCGGCTTCGCCGCGGTGCTCTGTCCACGGTTGGGCTCACCCGCGAGGGGCATCCCCTCGAGCAGGACTTCCTCCACCCCCTCTCCCGAGAGTGCCGCCTGGGCGCTCGCCATTTCCGTGGCGACCTTTTGACCTTGTTCGGAGGTCCCCCAGGTGTCCGGATTGTTGATGAGCTGCTCGATTTTCTGATGTCCGGCGGCGAGAGCCAGATTTGCCGCGGTCTGGTTGTTCAGATCCACCGCATAGGGATTGGCCCGGTTCTGCAAAAGGACGCGCACACCCTCCTGATTCCCCGCCGAAGCCGCGATCATCAGCGGCGTTTTGCTTTCGGGACTGCGGGCACTGATGTTCGCACCCTGGCCCAGGAGAGTGTTGATCACACCGGGTTCGCCCCGGAAGCTCGCTACCAGGAGCGCGTCGTCGAGCTCGGCGGGCGCGGCGCTGGCCGCGAGGAGAGACACGACACCGGCATGCCCGTTGTAGGCGGCAAGGGCCAGCGCGGTCCAATCCTCGGAATCGCGCAGAGTTGGATCGGCCCCACGGCTCAAGAGCATGCGGCTGACTTCCTCGTGCCCCTTGTCGGCGGCGAGGAGGAGGGCATCCCGTCCGGACTGGTTGACAAGACGCGGATCGGCTCCGAGACCGAGGATTTTCTCCACCGCCTCGACCCGTCCCGCTTCAGCAGCCACGAGGAGAGCCGAGTTTCCACCCTTCGCGGTGGCATCCACGTCCAGACCGGCCGCTTGAAACAGGGCAAAAGACTCCACATCCCCCAGACCGGCGGCCTTCAGAAAATCTTCGGCCGTGGCTTCGTAGCCGAGTTTTTTCAGGCTTTTCACCGCCACCTTCTGAGGATCGCTGCAACCGACAAGCAGCATCGACAGCAGGAGCGAGGTGACAGCCAAGCTTCCAGTAAGGCGTGAAAAGTTCATGTTTCCGACAGGTCGATGATTGAGTTATGGATTCTCTCTAATTTTGTAGGCTTTTAGGCATTGTGACAATCATTTATTTTGTAAATCTTTACTATCAAGTTGACTCCACCTTTCACGACAGCCCCGGGCCTGCGCGAACAACCTGTCCCTCCCCCGAACATTAGTGAAGAGTTTTCCACACCGTTGCGGATAACCTGTCCCTCCCCCGGATAACCTGTCCCTCCCCCGGATAACCTGTCCCTCCCCCGGATAACCTGTCCCTCC
>JALRFZ010000178.1 GCA_023253615.1 Verrucomicrobiales bacterium
TAGTCAATTAGATATCAAAAACTCCCTTCTTGTAAATAATATGAAACTCATTGCTTATCTTTAAGCATGACCGAAAATTCCCGACGCTCGTTCCAAATGATCCTTTTACCCCGATTTTCGAAATCATCCCAAGGACTCACCCTGATCGAGGTGACGCTGGTGATCGCGGTACTTCTTGGCCTGATCAGCGTCACCTTTGTCGGAGTGCTTGCCTACAAGCAGGGAGCCAACCGCGCGATGTGCATTCAGAATGTTTCCAGCGTCCAGAAAGCGATGCGCTCCTACTGCAATTTCCATGAATTGAACCCGGGCGATTTGGTCGCCGATCTTCGGGGAAAGGTCATCACGGAAGCCCGGTTCTTTTCTTACGAACCTTCCTGTCCGGCCGGAGGCAGCTACGCTTATTCAGATGGGAGCGTGCCGGCGGTCGGAGCCCTTTTTGTGACATGCTCCATCACCGACCACCTTCCCGCGGCGACGGGCGGATGGTGAGCAGCGGATTCGTGAACCGAAGTTCGCCGGGCTCTCCGTGGGGCCCATCCCCCCGTGGATCAGGAATGCGGCGGATCCGTTTTGCCAGGCTTTACCGCCGTGCTGACTGAAGCTTTTTCCTTCGTGGCATCGGCCTTTTCCGCCCCGGGATCCTGCGGGGCCGGTGCCTCGGGCTTCTCCGCACAGGCGGTCGCCCCGAAGAGCGGACCGGCCAGCACCGTGATCCCCGCAGCCGCCGCGGCGCGCTGGAGGAGCGATTGCTTTTTCTTCTTCTCCGTCTCGCCGAAACGGGCGCGGCGGATTTTCAAAGAATTTTGCTCGTGGATGCGGTAGACCACGTTCCGGACCTCGTCGTCGCGATAGAATTTTCCACCGGCGAGGTGGACGCGATACCAGAGGTGGTAATCATCCGCCCCCAGACCAATGGCCCGCTCCTGGTAGTTCCCCGCCTTGCGCGCGATCTCGGCGCGGATGAGGACGGAGGAATGGGGCAGCATGTTGTCGTCGGAATTGCCGGTGAACATCGTTTCGACTCCCTTGTTCGGCCAGTGGAGGCGCGGCGTGATCTGACCGTTCTCATGGGTCATGAGGAGGCAACCGTAGACGTCGGCCTTCTTCGTCTCGATCATGTGAACCGCCCGTTCGAGGTAGGTCGGCATGAGCTGGTCGTCGTAGTCGAGAGGCTTGTAATACTCCGTGTCGCACTCGGCCACGGCCTGGCGGTGCAGCCAGCTGCAATGCTCGATGTCGGGCGACATTCCCGTGCAGATCAGCGGCAGGCCATAGCGCGCCGCAAGCGGCTCGGCGAAGGACCAGGGGCCATCGACGAGCAGCTTTACCTTGAAGCGTTTGTAAGTCTGGTTCGCCAAGCTGGCGACGGCATCGTCGAGCTTCGAGACATCAGTGCCCTGATGGATCCGCAGACCGACAGTGACGCGGGCCTCGGGATGCTGCAGCGAGGTGCCGGTCATCTCCGCGAGGATGCGGGCGTTGGCGGTGGCGTAGTTCGCCCCGAGGGACATCCCGGCCGCGGAAGCGAGGCAATCGACCGAGGAAAGCGTCGCCGCCTTGAGCAGGGCGCCGTGGGCGAGTTTGGCGAGCTTTTTCGGATTCGCGTTCCAATCGATGAGGTAGCCGTTGCGACCGTTCTTGATGAAATCGGCGATGCCGCAGGTCTTCGTCACCACCACCGGGATGCCGCAGCTCAGCGCCTCGGCCGC
>JALRFZ010000172.1 GCA_023253615.1 Verrucomicrobiales bacterium
TTTATCCACAGATCGCGTAGCTTTTTCGAGACGTAACTTCCCGTCGTTGATCGCTGAGATGGTGATGAAAGGGATTCCCTCGGAAACTTGGGGAGGCGCTTGGTGGTCGCCATCTGTGATCGAGAGACACACATCACGCACAGGAATCGAACACCAAGTATCGCACGACGCGCTCCCCCTCCAATCCTCCGTCAACTTTCCGCTCGTCGCGGCGGCGAGGACGGATTGGCGGAAGCGTTTGAGGAGGGCGGGGACGCGGTCGAGGCGGGCGCGGCAGGCGTCCACCCGACCTAGCACCGCTTCCAGCTTGTCCGCGATCCGCTTTTGTTCGGGGAGGGGCGGGATGGGAATTGATAGACCTTTGAGCTTGGTTCCATTCACGTTCGGCTGGCCGATGCCAGCACTGAAATCAGTGATCTGGTTCCAGTAAGCGGGTGAGTTAAAGAAGAAGCTAAGGTATCGCGACATCTCCTGATCCAGGCAGCGGACCCGAATTAGGTAGGACGCAAAAACTGCGTCGTTAACTTCGCCCTGGACGAGAAAGCTTTTTCCAACTGTCGCGCCAGTGCGTGCAAAAACGAGATCTCCTTTTGTCAGGAGATACTTCTCTTTGTCTGCCGCGGAAATCGCACAAAAGGGAACCTTACGCCAGTCAACGCGGTTGTCTTGGATGTCAGTAATGCGAAGCATTTGGGCTCCGCCTGACGTTCGATTCGATTTGGCCGTGTAGCCGTAGGTCACATCGCGAGCAATGTTTTCGAGGGTCGCTTCAACCCACCCCACCGGCAATTCATCCTTCATCTTTCCACCTTCAACCTTCATCCCTCCTCCTCCTCCCTCGACAAAAGCTGCGCCGCGTTTGCCGTCAGCGTCCGCATCTGGCGGATGGCGATGGCGTTGAGTTTGGTGAGGCGCTCGGCCTGGGTCAGTTGCATGTGGATGAGTTCGGCATTCAAGCTCTCGAGATTGGCGAGCACGAGAAGCTGCTCGATGCCTGCGTGGTCCCGCATGTTTCCATCAAGCCCGGGATTGCCCTCGCGCCATTGCCGGGCGGTGAGCCCGAAGAGGGCAACGTTGAGCAGGTCCGCCTCGCTCGCGTAGGTGATCGCGGCCTGGGCGGGGGTGACCTCGGGCGGGATGAGGTGGGTCTTGATCGCGTCAGTGTGAATGCGGTAATTCAGCTTCGAGAGGGTGCGGTTCAGGTTCCACGCGAGCGAGAGGCGGCGGCCCTCGTCTTCCTTGAGCCGCTGGAACTCCTTGATGAGGTAGAGCTTGAACTCCACGGAGACCCAGGCGGCGAACTCGAAGGCGATGTCGGGATGGGCGAAGGTGCCTCCGTAGCGGCCGGCCTTGGAGAGAATGCCGATGGCTCCGGTGCGTTCGTTCCACTGCTTGGGTGTGAGGGCGAAGCTGTTCAGCCCTGCCTGCATTCTAATCCCGTCGAATTCGACGGGATTAAAACCGGGATTGTGAAGCTGCTCCCAGATGCCGAGGAATTCGACGGTGTTCCGGTTGCGCAGCCAGTTGCGGATGAGATCATCGGTGGCGTCCGGGTTCCGATGGCGGGCGATATCGGTCAGACTGATGTAATCCGCCTCGCGAACGGAGATGATCGAAACCGCGCTGCCCTTGACGTCAATCGTTGTTTTGCCCGGTTTCTTCATGGGATGACGGGAAAGCGTACGATTGGCCCGTGGTCCGTTGTCGCATCAGTGATGCGCAAATTCAAAAGACCCGTGTCGATGCGGGCACTCATGCCTCGACCTCCTCCTCAACCGCTTCCCCCAACTCCGCGAGAATCCCCCGCAAGTCCTCCAAAATCGCCTCCATCTCCTCCATCGCACTCGCCGCAAGGACGGCGGGTTCGGGCAGGTCGGCGCTGGACTCTGCGTTCTCATCCTTCAGCCAGGCGATGTCGAGCGAGTCGTCCCGTTCGGCGATCCACTCGCGGGTGAACCGGCGGAAGCGGCCACTCTCGCCGGTGTCCTTCCGTTTTTTCAATGCGGCGGGATGGCCCTGCGGATCCTTGCCGAAGGCCTTTTCGAAATCGGCGAAATGCTCCCGGGTCAGGGGCGTCCGTTTCCCGAATTGCGGCATGTTGGCACGGAGGTCGTAGACCCAGACTTCCTTGGTATTTCCCTTGTCGCTCTCGCCCCGGGTGAAGAAGAGCACGTTGGTCTTCACGCCCTGCGCGTAGAAGATGCCGGTGGGGAGGCGGAGGATGGTGTGGAGATTGCATTTCTCCATGAGATCGCGGCGGATGTCTTTCCCGACGCCGCTCTCGAAGAGGACGTTGTCGGGCAGGACGACGGCGGCGCGGCCACCCGGCTTCAGGTACCGGTAGATGTGCTGGAGGAAGCAGAACTGCTTGTTGCTCGTGGGATAGGTGAAGTCGGTGCGGGTGGGCAGGCCGCCGCCCTTTTTCGTGCCGAAGGGCGGATTGGTGAGGATGAGGGTGGCCTTGGGCAGGGCGGCCCCGTCCTCGGAAAGGGTGTCGCCGTAGCGGATCCCCGACTCGATGCCGTGGAGCATCAGGTTCATGAGGGCGAGGCGGTGGGTATCCTGCACGTGCTCCATGCCGAAGAAGGTGCCGGTGCGGTATTTCTTCTGCTGTTTTTCGGTGAGGGAGTCGAAGTCGTAGTGCTCGCGCAGGTAGTGGTTCGCGGCGATGTGGAACCCGCAGGTGCCGGCGGCGGGATCCTGGATGATATCGTCGAGGGTCGGCTGCATCACCGCGACCATGGAATCGATGAGCGGCCGGGTCGTGAAGTACTGGCCGGCTCCGGACTTCACCTCGCTGGCGTTTTTCTCGAGGAGTCCCTCGTAGAGATCGCCGAGGCCCTCCTGCCGGGCGGAATACCAGTCGAGCTTGTCGATCTCGGTGATGAGGGTGGAAAGGGTCGCGGGCTTCTTGATGAAGGAGGAGGCGTTCGCGAAGATCTCCTTCACGAGCTGCGATCCGTGCGAGCCGAGGTGGATGAGGGTGATCTTGTAGAACTCGAGGCGATCCGGAGCCGACTTCGCCTCGAGGTCGGCCCAGCGGTACCCGGCGGGGATCTGGTCTTCGGTGCCGGTCTCCTCGGCCATCTTGAGGAAGAGCAGGTAGGTGAGCTCGGTGACGTACTGGTGGTAGGTGACGCCGTCGTCCTTGAGGACGTTGCAGAGGTTCCACAGCTTGGCGACGATGTCGTGGGTGGCGGCAGGCATCACCAGACCTCCAGGCTGAGCCCGCTCACGTTGGCGAAGGCCTGATCCGCCGTCACCAGGGTGCAGCCTTCGCTCAGGGCATGGCTGGCAATCAGCAGGTCCATCGCCGCCAGCGGCTTGCCGTTCCGTTCCAGATCGGCGCGCAACCGGCCATACACCCTGGTGCAGGCTTCCGACCAGGGCAGGATCTCC
>JALRFZ010000174.1 GCA_023253615.1 Verrucomicrobiales bacterium
ACCTCGCCGGCGAGATCTTCGTCTGCGACCCCACGGGACAGCTCGTCACCCGGAACCGCCTCGTCCCGAACGGAGCGAGCTTCATCGCCGAACGCGTCGGGGAAAAACGCGATTTCCTCGTTTCGGCTGACGAATGGAGCCGACCCGTGAACGTGCGCAATGGTCCCGATGGAGCCCTTTACATCGTCGACATGTATCGCCGCTTCATCGATCACGCCCGCTTCTTCCCCGAGGATTTCGCGAAATCGCACTACATGCGGGCCGGCTTCGACCAAGGGCGCATCTGGCGCCTCGCTCCGAAAGGCTCGAAACGCGCCCCCGCCAAGCCCCTGCCCGAAGACACCGCGGCGTTGGTGGCTTTGTTAGAGAGCGCGAACGGCTGGACCCGCACCGAGTCGCAGCGTCTCCTCGTCGAGAAGAAGGACGCGGCCGCCGTGCCCCTCCTCGAAAAACTCCTCGCGTCCGCGGGCGATCCCCGCACCCGGGCCCACGCCCTCTGGACCCTCGCCGGACTCGACGCCCTCAAAGCCTCGCACCTAGAGCCTCTCTTCTCGCAGTCGAACAACTCCGGTCTGCTCGAAAACGCTCTCCACGCCGCCATCGCCATCGGTGCGGAGAAAGAACTCGCGGATGCCATCCTCAAGGCGGCCGCGAAAGACGTGCCGCGTTTCCGCTTCCTAGCCATCTCCCTCGATCCCACCCTCGCCTGGTCCGCGGACAGTCTCGCCCAAGCCGTTGCCGCTGCCCCGGGTGATGCCTGGCTGCGCAAGGCGATCTTCTCCTCGCTCCCTGCAACCGCACCGCCGATCCTTCTCTCGCTCCTCGACAACAAGGCCTTCCTCGCCAAGCCCGCTTCCGAGACCGGTCCCGTCCTCACCGACTTCGCCCGCCTCGTCGCCGCCCGCGGCGAGCTGAAGGAAATCGCCTCGCTCCTCGCCAAACTGGAAGGCGAACCGGGGGCCAATCAGTTCGCGCTCGTGTCGGGCTTGTCCGAAGGGCTCGCCCGTAGTCCGCTGAAACAAAAGAGCCTCGCCGCCCTCATCGCCGCGAAGTTGCCCGAGCTCGGCGAAGGCACTGCCGCCCTCGAGGCACTGCTCGCCAAGGCCACCACCATCGCGCTCGACCGCCAGGCCACCGAAGAGGCCCGCATCGCCGCCCTCGCCCTCGTCGCCCAGCGTCCGCTCGATGAGAAGAAAGAAGTCGTCTCCTCACTCATCGTCCTCGCCGAATCACCCGCGATCCAGTCGGCCGCCTGCCGCATCCTCGCCCGCGAAAAACGCGAGCTCGTCGCCGATTTCTTTTTCGAAAAGTGGAATAGTCTCACCCCCGCCGCACGCACCGAGGCCCTCGAACTCATCACCGCCAGCCCCGCGACCGGGCTCATCCTCATGCAAAAAATGAAGGCCGGCGAGATCAGTCCCGGCCTCATGCCACCGATGACGCGCTGGAGCTACGGCCGCTCCACCAACGAGGAGATCAAGGCTCTCGCCCTCGAGCTGTTCGGAGAAGCCAACAACGACCGCGCCGCCCTCATCGCCTCCTACCGCGAGACCCTGACAAAACACCAGGGTGATCCGGAAAAGGGCGCCCTCGTCTTCCAGAAAGCCGCCTGCGTCACCTGCCACCAGGTCGGTGGCATCGGCGTCGATGTCGGACCCTCGCTCAACGACGTGAAGATCAAGCCCGCCGAGGCGCTGCTCACCGACATCCTCGATCCCAACCGCGCCGTCGAGGAGCGCTGGGTCTCCCAGACCGTCGAGGCCACCGACGGACGCATTCTCGCCGGACTCGTCCACGGCGAAGACGCCGCCGCCATCACCCTGCGGGTGCCCGGTGGTGTCACCATGACCGTGCCGAAAGCCGAGGTGAAATCCCTCGTCTCCTCCGGCATGTCCCTCATGCCCGTCGGCCTCGAGGCCGCGATCACGAAAGAGGAGATGGCCGATCTGATCGCGTTTTTGAAGAGACGTTAGGATCGGTTCACGCCATCACCTCGCGGATCGGATCGGCGCCTTCGACGCCGACGAGCTTGTGATCGAGACCGCCGAAGAAGAAGCTGAGTTCGTTCGGATCGAGCCCCATCAGGCTCAACACCGTCGCGTGGAGATTCCGCACGTGGAAGCGGTTCTCCACCGCCATCGACCCGAGTTCGTCGGTCTGGCCGACCGAGACACCGCCCTTCACCCCGCCTCCGGCCATCCACATCGTGAAGCCGTAGCTGTTGTGATCGCGACCCGTGCCTTTCTCATACTCGGCGGTAGGTTGGCGGCCGAATTCCCCGCCCCAGACCACCAGGGTGTCTTCGAGCATGCCGCGACGTTTCAGATCCATCAGCAATCCCGCGATCGGTTTGTCCGTCGCCCCGGCGTGGAGGTTGTGGTTCGTCTCGAGATCGCCGTGGGCATCCCAGTTCTGATCGTTGTGGGCGCCCCCGGAATAGATCTGGATGAAGCGCGTCCCGCGCTCGACGAGGCGGCGGGCGAGAAGGCATTTGCGTCCGAAATCCTCCGTCTCCTTGCGGTCCATGCCGTAAAGCGCGCGGGTTTCCCCACTCTCCTCCTCCACCGCGATGGCCTCGGGAGCGGTCGCCTGCATGCGGTAGGCCAGCTCATAACTCGCGATGCGGGCGGAGAGGTTGGTGTTGTCGAAGCGCGGCGAAAGGTGGCCCGCGTTCAGGTGGTTCCGCGAATCGATCAATATCCGCTGCT
>JALRFZ010000288.1 GCA_023253615.1 Verrucomicrobiales bacterium
GGGGTAAGGACGGACCGCTTCAAGCTGATCCATTTCTACCAATTCGACGAATGGGAATTCTACGACCTCGAGGCCGACCCGCAGGAGCAGCGCAGCCAGTACGACAATCCCGTCTACGCCGCCGAAGTCGCGAAGCTGAAAGAACGCCTCGAAGCCCTGCGCACCCAATACGCAGACGACAGCGACATCTCGCCCATGCCCCAGGAATGGCGGGAAAAGGTCAGACAGGGTGAGATCACCGAGTGAACCCTGTTGGATCCCCCATCCCCTGAATCCCTCCCGAGGGGCGGAGCCATGCTCCGCCCCCTTTTTTTGTCCCAGCACGACGCGGATCCTCGCACTTTTGAGAAGTTTTGAGAAAAATGCACATCATTCTTGAAAATTTTAACAGAATCTCGTAATGAATATGAAAATTTGAGCATTCTCCCCTCAATTCCATCACCGCCGATGAAAGACTGGATCCTCTCCTTCGCCGCCAAGATCGGACTTTTTTGCTTTTCGCTGGGACTCGGGGTGTTCAGTTATCTGATCGCCCACGATCTGCGGATGGGGGAAACGGAGGTGCCGGTGTCCGCGAAACCGGTGGAGTCCGGGTTGCTGTATCAGAGCGAGGTCGTGCTGGATGCCGAGCCTCACCTCCTCGCGAAGATCCCATCACCGGTGGACGCGGCGGGCGATGCGCTGGGCGTTTTCTACATCCTCGGTGCCGATGGAGCGGTGGTGCGTGTCTCGCCGCAGGTCGGCGGCGGCAGCGAATCGAATCGCTACGCCTCGCTTGGCGACGAGCGCACCGAATCGTCGATCGGATTTTCCAACTTCGCGCTCCATCCCGGGTTTCTTGCGAAAAACGAACCGGGCTACGGGAGGTTTTACGTGGTCGTGGCGGAGCGTCCCGGCACGTCGCGAGCCGATTTCTCACCCGAGTTCGGCGGACCCGGGGAACATCATCAGGACGTTCTCTACGAATACACCGTGGAGGATCCCCTCCTCTCCGAGTTCCGCGGCACCCGCCGCGAGCTGATGCGGCTGAGCCAGCCCGGGCCTGATCACAATGTGCGCGGCCTCGCCTTCGATCCGCTGGGGCAGCTCTACCTGGGCGTCGGGGACGGTGCCGTGGCCGAGGTCGGCAAACACAGCCCTTCGCGGAACGCCTCATCGCTGATGAACGTCTACGGCAAGGTGCTCCGCATCGATCCCCTCGGACGGAATTCGGCGAACGGACAATATGGCATCCCCGACGGAAATCCTTTCCGGCTCGTCAGCGAGGCGCTGCCGGAGCTCTGGGTATTCGGTCTGCGTGCTCCGCAAAGCCTCTCCTATGACCCTTTCCAACGCGGCCTCTGCATCGCCGAGAGCGCGGGCGGCGGACGGGATGAAATCAACCTCAGCCTCTACGGTGGCGAGCACTACGGATGGGATATCGGTGAAAACGCCGGCCGTCTCAACCGCGCGGCCCGCGCCCGACTGGAGGAAGTCGTCACCGGGCCGGCCGTATCCCTCGACCGTCTCTCGCATTCGGTGGCGCGGACATCCGGCGGTGTCATCTACCGGGGCGAGCAGTTTCCCTCGCTCGCCGGCAATCTGATCATCGCGAGCCACGACGGCCAGCTCCTCGCGATGCGTCCGGGTGGCCCCGCCGCGGGAGCCCCGCGCCTCTCCAAGGTCGACCTGAGCCGCTTCGGGAAACATCATTTCACGGCCCTGCGCCAGGGTCCCCGCGGCGAGTTGCTGCGGCTCTGCGAGAACGGCGAGGTTTTCGAGATGCGCAAGAGCGCGACGCTCGGCACGGGCAACTCGAAGCAGAAAGCGCTCTTCTGCGAAGCCGGCACGTTCACCGGCGATCGCGGCTGAGGGGCCACCGGCTCAAAACTCCGCCGTCCCCGGTGTCCGCGGAAACGGAATGACGTCGCGGATGTTCCCCACCCCGGTGATGAACATGAGGAGCCGCTCGAAGCCTAGGCCGAAGCCCGCGTGCGGGACGGTGCCGTAGCGACGCAGATCGACATACCAGTCGTAGGCCGATTCCTCGAGCCCCTGCTCGCGCAGATTCGCGAGGAGCACCTCGAGCCTTTCCTCGCGCTGGCTTCCTCCGACGATCTCGCCGATGCCGGGCACGAGCAGGTCCATCGCCGCGACGGTCTTGCCGTCGTCGTTGCGGCGCATGTAGAAGGGTTTGATCTCCTTCGGGTAGTTGTAGACCGTGGTGGGGCAGCGGAAATGTTGTTCGGTCAGGTAACGCTCGTGTTCGGATTGGAGGGCGTGACCATACTCGACGGGGTATTCGAAGGCCTGCCCGCTCGCGAGGAGCAGCTCCACCGCCGCGGTGTAGGAGATGCGTTCGAAGGCCCGGTCGCGGACGAACTCGAGCCGCTCGAGGAGACCTTTGTCGACGAAGCGGTTGCAGAAATCGAGATCCTCGGCGCAATGCACAAGAGCATCGTTGACGAGGTATTTCACCATCTCCTCGGCCAAGGTCATGTCGCCTTCGAGATCACAGAAGGCGATTTCGGGTTCGATCATC
>JALRFZ010000317.1 GCA_023253615.1 Verrucomicrobiales bacterium
GTGGCATACGGGTGCTTCGCCGGTCGCCGTTGGGCGCGTCCCTTTGCCCTGACCCTGGCCTGGGGATGGATCTACATGGGAGTGGCGATGTTCCTCTCGCTGGCGGTGATGATGGGAGGAATGCAGGACATGATGTCGGGGATCATGGAGAGCGCTGCCAAAGCCTCGCCCCAGGCTCCGCCGATGCCGGCGATGGATGGCGTGTTCACCGTCATCATGGTGATCTATTTCGTGATGATCCTGCTCTTCATGATCGCCCTGCCGGCGCTGATCGTCTGGCTGCAATGGAGTGCGGAGGTGCGTCTCACCCTGGAGTCGCGCGATCCGGTGCCGCGCTGGACCGATCGCCAACCCGCCCCTCTCATCGGCATGGCGATCGCGGCGGCGCTGTTCGGATTCTGCTCCCTGCCCTATCTTTTCATGATGGACAGCGCGTTTCTGAAGCCCTTTCTCCCCGAAGGTCCGCTCAAGCATTTCTGGATCGTCGTGCCCTTCGTCTGGGCCTACATCGCGTGGGGCAGCTACCGGAGGCAGATTGCCGCCTGGGTGCTGGCAATCGCCCTGCTCGTGGCGGGAACCTGGGTCGGCCTCGGCGCGATCCAGCGGATCGATTGGGCCGACGCCTTCTCACAGATGGGCATCCCCGGGATGGAGCCGGAGGATCTCGCGAAGTGGATGGAGAGTCTTTTCCAACCCACCCGCATGCTCGTGATGATGGCCGGCTCGATCCTGCCCCTGCTCGGCTACCTGATCTGGGTGCTGCGGTATTTCCGTCGCCCGGAAGCGTAAGGAAAAAGCCGGTCACCCGATCTTCACCCGTTGCCTGCTCTCCATCGACGCGGCGGCGGCTTCGAGGACTTGCAGACTCTTCACACCATCGCGGAAATTCGGCTCCACCGATCCACCTTGGGCACAGGCGTCGAGGAAGTCGACGGCGGCGTGCACAAAGGCGTGCTCGTAGCCGATGATGTGTCCGGGCGGCCACCATTTGCCGACGTAGTCGTGGCAGCTCTCGGTGACGAGGATATCGCGGAAGCCGCGGCGGTCGGCGGGGTCGCCCTCGGAATAGAACCGGAGACGGTTCATGTCCTCCATGTCCCAGGTGATGGCGCCTTTGCTGCCATAGACCTCGAAGGTGTGACGGTTGCGGCGTCCCGTGGCGTAGCGGGTCGTCTCGATCGTGGCGAGAGCGCCGTTGCGGAATTCACCGGTCATGAGCGCGGCGCATTCGACCTCTACCTGCCCGGTCTTCGAGGGATCTTCGGCGAGCGGACGCTCTTTCGTGAATTGTTTGCCCCGGCAATCGATCTCGGCGAATTCGCCGACGAGGAAATGGGCGAGGTCGATCGCATGCGAGCCGAGATCCCAGAGCGGACCGGCGGCGGCGGAGGCTTTGCGCAGTTTCCAATCGAGAGGATGCCGCGGATTCACGAGCCAACTCTGCTGGTAGGCGCCGCGCCAGTGGTGGATCTCGCCGAGCTCGCCCCCTGCGATCATTCGTTTGGCAAGAAGGACGGCGGGGCAGCGGCGGTAATTGTGGTTCAGATAGTGCACCACTCCGGCCTTCTCCGCGGCGGCGAGCATGGCCTCGCCCTCGGCGAGGGTGTTGGCGAAGGGTTTCTCGCAGAAAATGTGTTTGCCGGCCTCGGCCGCGGCGATGGCCATCCCGGCGTGGAGGTAGGTCGGGGTGGCGATGTCGATCGCATCGATGTCATCGCGCCGCAGCACCTCGCGCCAGTCGGTGGCGGTTTCGGCCCAGCCCCATCGGTCGGCAAAGGCTCGCAGTCCGGCCTCGTCGCGGCCGCAGGCGACCTGCATGACGGGCTTGGCGGCGGGATCAAAAAATTTCGCGACCTGATTCCAGGCGTTCGAATGGGCCCGGCCCATGAAGCGGTGGCCGACGATGGCGATGCGGAGTTCCTTCATACGCGGCAGGCGATAGCGCGTCCTGCGGGTTGATGAAAGCGATTTTGTCGGCGAAATAGGATGCACGATCGGATAAATTGTTCATAATAACACTCGACATGTCCTCCTTCGCCGCCGACCAACAACTCCTCCGCGATCCTGTCGCGGCGCTCGAGCGGCATTTCGGTTTCCGGGAATTCCTGCCCGGGCAGGAGCCGGTCGTCTCCTCCCTCCTCGCGGGACGCGACACGCTCGCGGTGATGCCGACGGGGGGCGGGAAGTCGCTTTGTTATCAACTGCCCGCCATGGTGATGGAGGGCGTGACGCTCGTGGTCAGTCCGCTCATCGCCTTGATGAAGGACCAGGTCGACGGACTCGTCCGCAAAGGCGTGCCGGCGACGATGATCAACAGCACCCTCTCTCCGGCGGAGCAGACCGAACGCCTCCGCGAGATGAGCGCGGGGAAATTCAAACTCGTCTACATCGCCCCCGAGCGTTTCCGCAGCAGCGCCTTCCTCCGGGCGCTGAAGAACGTGCCCATCGCGCTGGTCGCGGTGGATGAGGCGCACTGCCTCAGCCAGTGGGGACACGATTTCCGGCCCGATTACCTGCGCCTCTCCGAGGCCCTCGAGGTGCTCGATCATCCGCAGACGGCCGCCTTCACCGCCACGGCCACGCCCGAGGTGCGGGCCGACATTCTCAAGGTGCTGAAGCTGCGCGATCCCTACGTCTCGATCAGCGGCTTCGAGCGTCCGAACCTGAGCCTGCGGGTGACGCACTGCGACGGACATCGCGAGAAATACGCCCGCCTCACGGATCTCGTGGAGACCCACCGCACCGGCATCGTCTATTGCTCGACGCGGAAAAAGGTCGAGGAAGTCAGCGCCACCCTCTCGGGCATGGGGGTGAAGCTGGTCGCCTACCACGGCGGCATGGAGGACAAGGACCGCGAATGGGCGCAGAATGTCTTTCTCGACCGCAGCTACGACGTCGTCGTGGCGACGAACGCCTTCGGCATGGGGATCGACCGGTCCGACGTGCGGTTTGTCGCCCACTTCGACGTGCCCGGCAGCATCGAGGCCTATTATCAGGAGGCCGGACGCGCCGGACGCGACGGCGAACCCTCGGAGTGCGAGCTGCTTTTCAACTACGCCGACACCCGCACGCAGGAATTCTTCATCGACGGCAACAATCCCGGACCGGACGTGATCCGCAGCCTCTACGCGGTGGTGCGCCGGCTCTCCGGCGCGGGGAACGAAGGCGTGCTGCTCACCATCAACGAGCTGACGGAGACGCTGAATCTGAAAAACAGCATGCAGGTGAGCAGCGCGATCTCCCACCTCGTGCGGAGTGGTCACCTCGAGCGCTACGACGTGCCCGGCGAACGCGCCCGCGGCACCCGCCTCGTCGATCCTTCGATCAAGCCCGACGATCTGCCCATCGACGAGGCCGCTCTCGATGAAAAAGACCGGCGCGACCGCGCCAAGCTCGAGGCGATGATCAAGTTCTGCTACGACCAGCAGACCTGCCGCCAGCAGTGGATCCTCGAGTATTTCGGCGAGAGCGATTCGACGCCCTGCGGCACCTGCGACATCTGCGCGGAGGATCGCTGGCACGATCAGCGCGCGCCCACCGCGGAGGAATTCGTGATCGTGCAAAAGGCGCTCAGCGGCATCGCGCGGACCTGCGGCAAAACGCCCGTCGGCGACTGGGAGGGTCGCTTCGGCAAGGGCAAGATCGTCTCGATGTTGACCGGGGCGAAATCGGCCGATCTCGCCGCCTCGCGTCTCGACACGCTCAGCACTTTCGGCATTCTCAAAGCCGAGGGATCGGCCTACGTCTTCGCCCTGCTCTCCGAGATGGAAAAGGCGGGCCTCATCGCCGTGCGCAAGACCCCCTACCCGCTCCTCGGCCTGACCCGGCGGGGCGCGGCGGTGATGAAGGGCGACAATCATTTCCGCATGGGCTGGCCGGATCGGGCCAAAACCGCGAAATCGGGGAAAGAGAAGGAGCCCATCCACGGCCTCGATGAACTCGCCTTCGACGAGGAGCTCTTCGACAAGCTGAAGGAGGTGCGCAAACGTCTCGCCGAAGAGGCGGGCAACGTGCCGCCCTACGTGATCTTCGGGAACACCGTGCTTGAATGTTTCACCCGTCTCCGGCCCACCAGCGAAGCGCAGGCCATGAAGATCCACGGCGTCGGAAAGGTGAAGGCCGAGCGCTACCTCGCGCCGTTCCTCGAGGCGATCCGGGAGTTCGGGGATTAGCGCCGGCCCAGGGCGCGAAAACGGTCTTTTCATCCGGGAGCGGATCCGCTATTCCTCGGCCATGAACCGCCACATCCTCCCATTCCTCTGCGCCCTGTTCGCCGTTTCAATGCCCGTCGCCGCCGACGATCGCGGCGAACTGATTTTCTCCGATGACTTCGAGCGGAGCGAATCGCAGGAACTCGAGGACGAGCCCGGCAAAGGCTGGGGCACGAACAGCAAGAGCCGGGCGAAGGGAAACAAACAGGTCGATCTGCGCGACGGGGCGATGCACATTTTCATCCACGCGGAGGCCGATCACGCCGTCTCGGTGACGCAGCCTGCACCCTTCACGGATGGATCGGTGGCCCTGCGCTTCAAACTCGAGGATCCCCGGGACAGCCTCGGCCTGAATTTCGCCGACCTCGGGTTCAAGGAAGTGCACGCCGGGCACCTCTTCGCCGCCCGGATCGAGGCGGAAAGGGTGCTTTGTCAGGATCTGAAGACCGGCAACATGCGCCTCGACATCCGAGAGGCGCGCCAGGCGAAGACTCCCCTCACCGACGAACAAAAGGCCGCGCTCGTCGGAAAGGAAACAGTCTTCCCCCGGGCCACGACGACCGGAGAATGGCACGATCTGCTCGTCTCGGTGACGGGAGACGAGATCACCGTGACGATCGACGGCGGGGAAGTCGGCCGATTCTCCTCACCGGGCATCGCCCATCCCACGAAACGCCT
>JALRFZ010000346.1 GCA_023253615.1 Verrucomicrobiales bacterium
AGGCCGGGGGGGGGGGGGGAATGAAAGTCCTATGGAAATCGAAGCTGGCAGCCCGGGATACGGGTCCTTCGTCCCATATCCGGAATTGAAAAGTCGGGGCATGCTTTGCACATCCCTTCCTCCCATGCACTCAGCCCCCTCACCCGAACCCTCCTCAGGATCGAGGATCAAGGGCCAATCTCGCCCTCCTTCTCGAAATGGAAGGTTTTGAAGTGGTCACCGCCAAAAGCGGTCGCATCGGAGTCGATACCGCCCGCAGTGAAAAGCCCGATGTCATCCTCTGCGACATCATGATGCCCGAGATGGACGGCTACACCGTCGTCCAGACCTTGCGGGAGGATGCCGCCTTTGCCACCACGCCGTTTCTTTTCCTCACCGCCAAGGGAGAGAAGTCCGACATCCGCGTCGGCATGAATTTCGGCGCCGACGACTATCTGACGAAACCCATCGTCCGTGAAGACCTGCTCGCCGCGATCGAAGCACGGCTCGCCCGGGCCGAGGCGCAGGGAGAACACTATCGCGAACTCGGCGGCACCGGCAATCTGCCCGATTTCTCATCGCCCGCCCCCCTCCAGCAGGATCTCGGTCTCACCGCCCGCGAGGCCGAAGTCCTCCTCTGGGTCGCCCAAGGCAAGAGCAACGGCGACGTCTCCGCCATCCTCGGGTGCAGCGAAAAGACCGTGAAACAGCACCTTGGCAACATCTTCGAAAAACTCGGCGTCGAAAACCGGACCTCCGCCTCCCTCGTCGCGGTCGAGGCACTCGCCCGGCACTCCGCGAAATGATGCGGAAATCCCGACCGGGTAAACAAAAACCCCGGGGTCTTGCGACCTCCGGGGTGTTTGTGTGGGTTTCCCGCCTGTGCCGTCTCCCGATCGTGAGGCTCACGTTCCCGTAACTCTACAGGGAGGGAGCCGCCTGTCGACTTTTGCCTTCCAGCGAAGGCCTGACAGCCGACGACCGGCTAAGCCCCCATTAACGTATCAACGGTCCGGGCCTGTATTTGATGGGTAAAGGTCGAACACTGCAGGAAAATTCAAAAAATGGGTTGGGGGTGGATCGTGATTACCTGAATTCTACGTTGAAGGTCCGCTTGAGGGAATCCAAAAGTTTTCCGTGGGCCGCTTCCACCTCTCCCGCCTCGAGGGTTTTTTCCGGAGCACGGTAGAGGATCGAGTAAGCCAGCGATTTTTTGTCGGGCGCAAGTTTCGCGCCAGTCGGATCGGTGAAGACGTCGAAAAGTTCCGCCGAGATCAAAAGCGGCTCGTCGTAGGCCTCGAAGAAAGCCGCCACCTCGCCAGCGGCGAGATCACCTGGCACCAGCATCGCGACGTCGCGCGAACTGCCGGGAAATTTGGGCAGATCGGCGAACCGGATCTCCGCCTTCACCACGGACATCAGTTTTTTCAGATTCAACTCGGCGACGAAGACGGGAGCATCCAGATCGAGTTCCCGCGCCCGGGCCGGAGGCACGATGCCCGCCATCCCGATCTTCACCGCCTTCTTGCCCGACCCGATCTCGACGGAGCAGGCGCAGAGCAGCTTGCCGTCGCTGACCGGCACGAAATTCAGCCCCTCCGGACAGATCGCCTCGAGCGCGGCCCGCAGGTCGTGGAGGTCGATCGCCTTCGGTTTGCTGTCGGCCCAACTGCGGTGAATGCGGGCACCGGTCATGAGCAGGGCGAGGTGTTCGTGCTCGATCTCCTCACCCTTGGGCGACGCGACAAAAACGCGTCCGGCTTCGAAGAGGCGCAGATCGGAGGTCCCGAAACGGACATTCCGCGAAGCCGAAGCCAGCAGCCCCGGGACGATGCCCGGACGCAGGTAATCCTGCTCGTCGTTGAGCGGGTTTTTCAGGCGCACCGGGCTCATCCCGCGATGGCTCGTCGCGAGATCATCCGCGAGCTGGGCGCCGGAGATGAGCTTCAGATTCCGCGCCTCGTGGAAGCCGAGACTGGCGAGACGACCCTGAAGCGAGCGGAGGAAATCATAGGCCTCGTCGGCCTTTGAAGCCGGCGAGAAAGTCGCCATCGTCGTCGCGGGAATGCCATCCAGACCGTGGACGCGCGCCACTTCCTCGACGAGGTCGATCGGACGCACGAGATCAAGGCGGAAGCTCGGAATCTTCCAGGCTCCCCCCGTCTTTTCCAATCCTAACGAAGCCAGAATCCCGTCGATCGTGGCATCGGGTATTTCCGCCCCGATGATGCGACGGCAATAGTCGTTGTCGAGCGCGACCGGTTTCGGCCCTTCGCCCGCTCCACCGGCGACGAGCAATTCCGCATCGGCCTTGCCTCCCGCGAGATCGAGGATCAACTTCGTCGCGAATTCCGAAACACCCGCGACCTGCAGCGGATCGACCCCGCGCTCGAAGCGATAGCTCGAATCAGAATGCAGACCGAGCCGGCGTCCCGTGCGGCGCACCGCCTGGGGATTGAAATAAGCGGCTTCCAAAAGCACATCGGTCGTCGTCTCCGTCACGCCGCTGTCTTCGCCGCCCATCACCCCGCCGATCGCGACGGCTTTCTTCGCATCGGCGATCACGAGATCTTCGGCGAGGAGCGCGTATTCCTTTTCATCGAGGGCGAGGAAGGTCTCCCCGTCCGCCGCCTGACGCACGACGATGCCTCCCTCGAGTTTGGCGAGGTCGAAGACGTGGAGCGGCTGGCCTGTCTCCATCAGAACGTAGTTCGTGATATCGACGAGATTGTTGATGGGACGCAGGCCGATTGAGGTGAGCTTCTGCTTCAGCCAGGCCGGCGACTCGCTCACCTTCACGCCGCGGATGATGCGGGCGGTGTAGTAGGGACAAACTTCCGACTCGAGCCGGACCTCATCCGCCTTCGCGGCGCGGGTCGGCGTGTTGGTCTCGCCGAAATGGGCGCGTCCCTTCAGAGGTTTCTTCGCAAGAGCGGCGAGCTCGCGCGCGACGCCGAGGTGGCTCAGGCAATCGGGACGATTTGGCGTGATCTCGAGTTCGAAGACCGCCGGATACACCTCCGCCATCGGCGTGCCGGCCTTCAGATCGGGAGAAAGGATCAACAAACCATCCGCATCGGCGGCGAGTCCGAGTTCCTTAGCCGAACACATCATGCCGAGCGAGTCGACCCCGCGCAGCTTGCCTTCCTTGATCTCGAAGGTCTTGCCCTCACCCGCGTCGAGGACGCAGCCCGGCAGGGCCAGCGGCACCTTGTCGCCGACCTGGTAGTTCTTCGCCCCGCAGACGATCTGGCGCGGTTTGCCCGAGCCGTCATCGACCTGACAAACCGACAATTTTTCCGCATCGGGATGTTTCTCCGAGGAAAGGATCTGCGCGACGACGAGGTGGTCTGGCAACGATTCGATCCCCTCGACCTCGATCCCCGCGAAGGTGAGCAACTCGTCGAGCTGCGGGATCGAGTATTCCGAGAAATCGACGTGGTCGCCGAGCCATTGCAGGGAAACGTTCATAGCGGGACGGGCCGAAGGCCCGGTAAAAGGTGGAAAAGTAGAAGCGGCGTCTCGCCGCTTTGGGTTGGAGCTTGGAGTGTAGGAGTGATGGGGAAAACTCTATCTGCGTTTCATCTGCGGAAATCCGCGGTCATCTGCGTTGAATTTTCAGCCACGAAACTGCTGCAAGAACCGCACGTCGTTCTCAATCAGCAATCGCAGATCCGGAATGCCGTACATGATCATCGCCAAACGATCGAGCCCCATGCCGAAGGCGAAGCCGGTGACCTTGTCGGGATCGTAGGCCGCGTCGCCGCGTTTCCGACCGACTTCGGAGAAGACCGCCGGATCGACCATGCCACAGCCGGCGATCTCGATCCACTTCGAGGGACGCCCCGCCGCATGCAGCTTGATGTCCACCTCGAAACTCGGCTCGGTGAAGGGGAAGAAATGCGGGCGGAAACGGAACTCGGTCTTCGATCCGAAGATCTCACGGAAGAAATACTCGAGCGTGCCTTTCAGATCCGCCAGCGTGACCCGTTGATCCACGTAGAGGCCCTCGAGCTGGTGGAAGGCGCTGAGGTGGGTCGCGTCGATCTCGTCGCGGCGGAAGGCGCTGCCCGGCGCGATGATGCGCACCGGCGGCACTTCCTTCTCCATCGTGCGGATCTGCACCGAGGAGGTGTGGGTGCGGAGGAGCTTGCCGTTTTCGAAATAGAAGGTGTCGCTCTCGTTCCGCGCCGGGTGATCGGCGGGGGTGTTGAGCGCGTCGAAGCAATGCCACTCCGTCTCGATCTCGGGTCCCTCGGCGAGGGCGAAACCCATGCGGCGCAGCACCTTCACGGCTTCGTCGAGGACGAGGGACAGCGGATGGAGCCCGCCCTTCGGCAGGGGCCGGGACGGCAAGGTCGGGTCAATCGAGGCAAAGGCAGCGGCATCCTTCTTCGCGGTGAGATCGGCGCTGGTCGTCTCGAGCGCCGAGGTGATGGCCTCGCGGACTTCGTTCAGCTTTTGGCCGACGTCTTTCTTCTGGTCGGCGGGCACATCACGCATCCCGGCGGCGGCGGCGGTGAGGCTGCCCTTTTTCCCGAGAAAGGCGATGCGCACCTCCTCGAGCGAAGCCTCGTCGGTGATCCCGGCGATGGCGGCGAGGGCTTCGGTCTGGATGGTATCGAGCTGGGCGAGCATGTGGGGCACTGAAGAGGGTTGGGCCGGAGACTTAACCGGGTCGGGTTCGAAAAGCAACCGTCGGGATGAAACGGAAAAAACGGAGGGAGGGAAACAAAAAACCGGCCGCCTGCGGAGCAAGCGACCGGTTTTTGAAATCTTGGATTCCTGTGGTGGCGGGGATCAGGCGGTCGCTTTGGCCTTTTCCTCGAGGGCGGCCGAAGCCTTCCCGACGAGGGCGGCAAAAGCAGCCTCATCATGAATCGCGATATCGGAGAGGACCTTGCGGTCGAGCTCGATCCCGGCGGCCTTGAGGCCCTCCATGAAACGCGAGTAGGTCATTCCGTTTTGCTTGGCTCCGGCGTTGATCCGCTGGATCCAGAGACCGCGGAAGCTGCGCTTGCGGTTTTTGCGGTCACGGTAGGCCCACTGCTGGGCTTTGGTGACGGCGTCTTTCGCAGTACGGATCAGTTTCGAGCGAGCGGAGCGGAAGCCCCTCGCTTTCAGCAGGATGCGCTTGCGGCGCTTGCGGCTTGCAGCCGAATTGGTGGCACGTGGCATTTTTCGTTTTCTCCGAGGGGACTGTTGTTTTTCATTCGATCGGCGGACTCATCCTCTCATCAGGCGCCGGTGGGCTTTTCGCCGCGGCGCCAGTCTGCTCGATCGTGGACCGGATCATCCGGTCCGAGTGGCGAAGAATTCCCTTCTCCGGCCAACGGGAGGCCCGTCAACCGAAAGGCAGGTTCATCTTGATCGCCTTCTCATCTGCGGGCGAGACCAATGCGGCCTGCGCGAGATTACGAAGACGCTTCGAACTTTTACGACGGTTCAAGTGGCGTTTGCCCTGTTTCCGACGCAGAATTCTGCCACTGCCGGTCACCTTGAATCTCTTGGCGACCCCTTTTCGTGTTTTACATTTTCCGGCAACTCGTGACATAGGGCGGCCACAGTAAACGCCCCGTCAAGTTTTGCAACGGGTTTTCGGAGGGAAGTATCCACCGACCGCCCCGGCCCTCTGCCCACCCCCCGCGCCATCCGGCCAGTTTTTTCCTTTCCCCTGCGGCGCGGTTCCCGCTAAGGTCTGCGCATTCCCGATTTCCCTCCCCTTTTTATGAGCGACGATGACCCGACTCCCGTGACTCCCGACGAAACCCTCACCGAAACGGAAGCCCCGGCGGCCACGCCCGTGGATCTGGAAGAGGAAATGGCCGGCAAACTCGCCGAAGCCCGCACCACGATCGGCAAGGAACTGCGCAAGGTCATCATCGGGCAGGACGAAGTCGTCGAGCAAATGCTGATCGCCCTGCTCTCGGGCGGCCATTGCCTCGTCACGGGCGCGCCTGGCCTCGCCAAGACCCTCCTCGTCAGCACCCTCGCGAAGGTCTTCGAACTCTCCTTCAACCGCATCCAGTTCACCCCCGATCTGATGCCCTCGGACATCACCGGCACGGAGATCCTCGAGGACACCGCCGAGGGGAAACGCGAGCTTGTGTTCAATCCCGGCCCCATCTTCGCGAACCTCATCCTCGCCGATGAAATCAACCGCACCCCGCCGAAGACCCAGGCCGCCCTCCTCGAGGCGATGCAGGAGAAGCAGGTGACGGTGGCGGGCCACAGCCTGCAGCTCGACAAACCCTTCTTTGTCCTCGCGACGCAGAACCCGATCGAGATGGAGGGCACCTACCCCCTGCCCGAGGCCCAGCTCGACCGTTTCATGTTCAACATCGTGATCGATTACCTGAGCGAGGACGAAGAGGTAGCGGTCGTTTCCCAGACCACCGGAGCCGGAGCCGAGGAGGTGAAACCCGTCTTCTCCGGAGCCGATCTCCTCAAGTGCCATCAGGTCGTCCGCCGCGTCCCCATCGCCGAGGAAGTGGTGCGCTACGCGGTGCGTCTCGCCGCGAATTCACGGCCGGGACAGAAGCACACCCCCGCCTACGTGAACGAGTGGGTGAACTGGGGCGCCGGCACCCGCGCCGGACAAAGCCTCGTCCTCGGAGCGAAGACCCGCGCCCTCCTCGACGGCCGTTCCCACGTCACCTACGACGACATCCGCACCCTCGCCGCCCCGGTCCTGAGACACCGCATCCTCACCAACTACCGCGCCGAAGCCGAAGGCATCACGGTGGAGGACGTGATCAAGAAGGTGATCGAGCTGACACCGGAGAAGTGAGCCTTCAATAGAATCATCTGCGCAAATCCGCGGCCATCTGCGGCCATCCGCGTGGAAATCTGAAAGCCAAGTCGATCGAAACCATTCGAAAATTGGAACGCAGATGAGCGCGGATCTCCGCTGATAACCGCAGATCTCGCAAATTCCAGCTTCCCCACCACTCCAAAACTCCACCACTCCCTCACTCCGGACCTTTTACCTTTTACTTTCCCACCTTTTACCGGCGCTCCGCGCCGTCCCTGCTCCGCGCCGCCCCCGATGCCCTCCCTCTCCTATCTCGATCCTGCCGCCTTGATGCGCGTGAAGTCGCTCGAGCTGCGGGCGCGCATGGTCATGGAGGGCTTTTGGAAAGGGCTGCATCGCTCGCCCTATCATGGTTTCTCGGTCGAGTTCAGCGAATACTGGCCCTACACGCGGGGCGATGACACGCGTTTCCTCGACTGGAAGGTGATGGCCCGCAGCGACCGGGCCTACATCAAGAAATTCGAAGACGAGACGAACCTCCGCGCCCACCTCCTCCTCGACCGCAGCAAGTCGATGACCTATGGCTCGGGGCCCTACTCGAAGGCCGATTATTCCGCGACCCTCGCCGCGACCTTCGCCTACTTTCTGATGGGTCAACAGGACGCGGTCGGCCTCACCACCTTCGACCGCGGCATCGACAGCCATTTGCCCGCCCGCAACCGTCCCGGGCAATTGCGGCAGATCCTCCTGCAGCTTGAAAAAGCCCCCGCCGGCGAAAGCACCGATCTCGGTGGGGCGATGAAGGGACTCCACGAACTCATCCGCAAACGCAGCCTCGTCGTCCTCCTCTCCGACCTCCTCGCCCCGATCGAGGAACTCGAGAAGCAGATCGGCTACTTCGCGGCGGGACGTCACGAGATCGCCGTCTTTCAATTCCTCGATCCGCGCGAACTCGATTTCGATTTCGCCAAAGCGACCCATTTCCGCGACAAGGAAAGCCAGAAA
>JALRFZ010000354.1 GCA_023253615.1 Verrucomicrobiales bacterium
TCACCACCTTTTCACGGAAAAGGCTCTCGGCGTAGCCTCCGCCTTCGGCGGAGCCGGTCGCAAACGGAGAGATGCTCGCGTGGTTTTCGCGCGGCACGCTCGTGCCCCAGGCGGGCGTCACCGAGTTGGCCGGATCCTCCCCGCCGAAGAGCGGTGAAGAAAGGGAGAAACCGGATGATTCTCCGAAGGGTGAGGGGATGGCCTTTGCCTCGCCTGTCGGAGGGGTGGCCGGCGGCAGATCGTGTTTGCCCATGAACAGATCATCGCCTTCGCGGCTCGGGAGCGGCGGTGCGAGTTCGGGGGTGGCGAAATGTCTGAAGGAGGGCGTCTCCGCAGCCGGGGAGTCGGGGATGGGGGCGGGCGCGGACCCGGGGCTGGAATGGAAATCGGGGAATCCCCAGGTCGAGCCAGGGAGGGGTGGCGCGGTGTCCGCGGGTGCGGGCGCAGGAGCGGGTGCTTCCGGGAAGTGAGGAGGTGCGGCGTGGGTCGCGGATGCAGGCGGGAACGCGAAGGGTTCGGGTGCTTCGGTGACGACGCGGGCGACGCCGTTTTCCTCCACCGCCGTCAGGGGGATCTGGCAGTGTACGCACTGCCCTTTGACGCCGAGAAAGCGTCGCTTCAAATTCAATCCGCCGCCGCAGGAGGGGCACTTGAGACGCAGGATCTCGTCTGCGGGAGCATTCGGAGTGCTGAGGGTATCCATCATGACGGAGGGGTGCGTTTCCAAAAAAGCGGAAGAAAATCAGGGTTGCACGTCGACGGGGGGCGCGGCGGGTGCGGGGATCGTCAGCCCTTCGGGCAGTGCGGGCATCTGGGGCACGGCGGCTCCGGTGCCGAGTTTGGATTCCATGAAGGCGCGTGCCGCGGCGACGTATTCCTCGACCGGCAGCACGAAAGAGGCGAGGGCCGCGCCTGAGGCGAAACCGACGATCACGACCATCAGGACGACAAATCCTTTGCGCACCTTCGGCTTGGGTTTCGAGCCGAGGGGTTGCGACGTCACGGTTGGCATCGCCGGGGCGACGGCTCCCGTGGAGGCGACGAGAGACGGCGCGTCCCCCGCTGCGGGCATCGCTGCCGAGGTCGGCAGGGCCGGGGGACCCTTGACGGCGTCGGGTTGCGGGTTGGCGCCGGTTTCCGGCGAAGGCGCATCCGGATCGGCGACGCGGAAATCGGCGTAGAGGGATGTCGCAGCGCCGCCCTGACCGGCGAAGGGATTGGCACTCGGGCTTTCCTCCGGGGAGAAGAGCGGCTCGGTCGTCGTCGTCGTCGTCGTCGTCGTCGAGGGTTCGCCCAGAGGAGCGAGCAAGGCGGGTGCCTCGTCGGCCTGGTCTCCGGCGCCCCAGAGGGTCGTCGAGGACGCGGGATCGCCGAACAGATTCCTGGCACCTCCCGGGCTGTCGTCCGATGAGCTGCCCGTTGCGAAAGCGTGGAAGGGCGGGACGAAGCTCCGGGGCTCGTCGAGGACTTTGGCCTCTTCCTGCACCTTCGTGGCCGTGGAGGGCCGGATCGAAATGCCTTCATCCTCCCGCTTGGCCGGAGCCGCATCGGTTGAATCGGGCGAAAGCGGTGCCATCGAGGGGGCGGCGAAACCGGCTCAGAGGAAAGTCTCTCCGAATCCTTTCGGAATGTCGGATCCCGCCGCGGGCGTGGAGATCGGTGCAAGGTCGATTCCGGACGTCGCGCTCGCGCTCCCAAACGCCGCCTCCCAGCTCGGAGCGGTCGGAGGCTCGGATTCGGGAGCAGGTGCGGAAGCCGCAGGAGCCGCGCTTTCCGGGAGAGGGGAGAGGGCGCCGAAGCCCGAGGCAAATCCGGAAGGGAGTGCGCCCGTGGCCTTGGGCTCCGCGACAGGTGTGGAGGCGGGAGCCGCGGTGGGGGATGTCGCGGCCGGTATCACGGAGGTGACCGGTGTCGGAGGTCCCCAGGGGGTCGGAGTATGGAAGCCGGATTCAGGGGCCGGTTCACTCACCGCCGCGGCTGGTGCCGTGTCACTGGGCACGCCCTGTTCCGGATTCGCCTGAGGCATCTGCAGGAAAGATCCGAAACCCGCCATTTCCGGCGCCGGGGCGGCGGCCGCCTGCACGACGGCGGCGGCGGGGGCGGGGGCGGGGGCGGCGGGGGTTTCCACCGTTGCCATCGGTTTCAGGTTCGGGGCGTCGATGGCCGGAAGGGAGAAAGAAGAGGCGGGTCCGTCAAATCCCGCCATTTCCCGCGGCACGTGCAACTCTGGCGACACCTCCTGCGAGGGGGCCGGCTTCATGGCGAGGAATCCGCCGGTCTCGTAGAGGGATTCCAGATCCGAGGAGCTCTCCGAGGGTTCCTCCGCGGGAGCGGTGGGAGGCGTGATCGAGAAATCGGGAGCAATGAATCCCGAGCCGAACGATGCGCCTTCCGGAAGCGCGCTGGTTTCCGGAACGGGTTCGGCCTTGGGAGCCGGAGCCGGAGCCGCGCTGTATTCGAAGCCGCCCGAGGCCAGGGAGGCGGAGGCCGGTTCCGGGGCGGGCGTCAATTCCCCGAATCCGATGGGCGCGGGCGTCGGGAGTTCGGGCCCGACGGCCGGGGCAGGGGTGCTCTCGCTCGCAGGTGCCCCGGTGTGCGGGCGTGCCGTTTCCTCAACCACAGCCGATGCCGGGAAGTCCTTCGCGGATTCCCGCGGATCCGCGGCGGGCGATGGTTGGGAAGAGGGCGTGCCGGCGTGACCCAGGATGGGAAAGACGCGGACGATTCCGTCGCGTGAGGATTCCGCCGCCACGATCGGAGTGTGGCACCAGACGCAGGCCCCCTCGACGCCGAGATGGAGTCGTTTCAAGACCAGGGAGCCCCGGCATTCAGGACAGTGCATATGCAGCGTCTCGTCGGGATCACAGGAGTCCGGAGCTGACGAGGACGAGACCTCGATCGATTCATCCGGTTCCGGTTGTGGCTCGTCTTCGAGTGGAAGGGAAATGGACTCGACGCGCTCATTCCGCGAGGGTTCCATCCTCACGCTTGCCATGAAACCCCGCTCGGGGCTGGATCCGGCCATCGGGAAGCCGAGATCGTCCGGCAGGGAAGAGAGGACCATCCCGTCATCCCGAGATACGTCTCCCCGTGCCGCCACCGCCCCTCCGAAAAGGTCGCGCCCGCCCAAACCAAGCGATTCGAGAAAGTGCCCCTTCGGCGAGCTTTCTTCGCTGCTCTCCGCCGGATTCAGGGTGATGTCGAAATCGGAGTCCATAAAATTTATCGTGTTTCGCGCCCGGAAAACCAGGATTTTATAGAAATTAGCGTATTTTATAGAAATTATCAAAAGGTTTTTAAGGGCCCATTTGATTTTTTAGACATATTAACGACCTTTGGGAATGCTTCGACTTTCCTTGCTTTTGCTCTTCGTGGTTTCTTTCGCGTTTTCCGCCTGCGTTTCGGTGGATACCCCTCCCTCTCCGTCGCCTGGGGCCTCGGGCATCCAGTTGAGTGACGCTGATGCCGCCGCGATCGGCCGGAAGATCTGGCAAAACGAGTGTGCGGGTACCGTCGAGGGGCTCACCTCCTGGAATACCGGCGAAGATTTCCCCTCCCTGGGGATCGGGCACTTCATCTGGTATGTGCCGGGTCGTCCCGGACCCTTCCAGGAAAGTTTCCCCCAACTCCTCGCCTACATGAAGGAACGGGGCACCGCGATGCCGGGATGGCTCGCCGAGGCGAAAGGATGTCCGTGGAACTCACGGTCCGAATTTCTCAAAGAGCAACAGTCGCCCCGGATGAAGGAGTTGCGGCAGTTCCTCGCCAACACCGTCTCCGTCCAGACCGGCTTCATCGTCCGCCGCCTCGAACTTTCCCTGCCCGAAATGCAGAGAGCCACTCCGTCCGCGGCCGACAAGGAACGCCTCCGGGCGAATTTCTACCTCATGGCCTCGAGCCGGAACGGGCTTTACGCCCTCATTGATTACGTGAACTTCAAGGGCGAGGGGATCAAGGCCGAGGAGAAATACCAGGGCCAGGGATGGGGCTTGCGCGACGTGCTGCTCGAAATGCGACCCGTTTCCGATGCGGGTGGTGCGACCGCGGAATTCGGTGAGGCGGCCAAGCGTGTCCTCCAGCGGCGCATCAAGAACTCTCCTCCCGAGCGGGGTGAATCCCGCTGGCATGCCGGATGGATGAATCGCTGCGAGACCTACAAGCGAGGTCTCTGACCCGATTTTTCCCTTTCCTTCGGACGTTATCAGCCTACAAATAGCGGCTCTCCAAAAAAACACCCTCACCGACTCCTTTCTCCATGTCGACCGAACGCTCTCTCATCCTCCTCAAGCCCGATTGTGTCACCAAAGCCCATTGCGGAGAGGTGATCGACCGCTTTGAAAAAGCCGGCTTCCGCATCCGCGGTGCCAAGATGATCCGTCTCACCGACGCGCTCCTCGCCGAGCACTACAGCCACGTCGCGGACAAGCCCTTCTTCCCCAGCATCGTCGCCTTCATGCAGTCGGCTCCGGTCATCGCTCTCGTCCTCGAGGGAGACGACGTCATCGCGAAGGTCCGGGGCATGCTCGGGCCCACCAACTCGAAGGAAGCCCAGCCCGGCACGATCCGCGGCGACTTCGGCGAAGACATGATGATCAACATCTGCCACGCCTCCGATTCCCCCGAGAACGGCGAGATCGAAGTGAAGCGCTTCTTCCGCGACGAGGAAGTCTTCGCGTATTGACAGGGGCGGCGCGACGCCCCGTGCCTCTTGGGTCAACCAAGGATTTTCTTGAGCGCGGCGAGGTTTTCCGACTCGTCGAAGACGGCGCGAACCGGGATCGTGAATCCGGGGATCACGTCGCTCGCGAGATCCCCGTCGCGTTGCCGCGCCGCTGCCGGATAATGATCGTCGTCGAGCCGGTGCAACTCCACCGTTTCCACATCGGGATCAACGATCCAATACTCTCCGACCCCGTGTCGGGCATAATCCTCGAACTTCACCCCGCGGTCGCGCGACTCGGTCGAGGGCGAGACGACTTCGACGATGAGGTCGGGAATGGGGAAACGCAGCGTGTCCGGAGTGATGAGGGCCGATTTGGCCGAACCGAAAAAGATCACATCGGGCTCGTAGTCGTTGCGGGGGAAACTCGTCATCGCCTTCTCGATATGGACGACGCCGAGGGCATGGACCTGGACGTAGGCATCCATGAGTTTGAAGATGCCCTTCGTAGCCACGAGATGCCGGCTCAGGGCCGGGGAATGCATCACGATTTCGCCGTGGATGAACTCCCATTTGTCTTCCGGCGTGATCTCGGCGTAGAACTTTTCACGCAGCCGCTGTTCGCGGCCCATCGCCCGCTGCGCCTCCTGAATCAATTCCGGCAGCACCGGGGAATCGAGCATGGCATCGAGCACGGGTGACTTCATCTCCGGAAAGAATGCCCCAATCCATCGCTCCACGCAAGATCCGGGTTGGGTTTGCCGGAAGGGATCCCCCCACCTCGTCAATCGATTCGGCGCCACGAGCCTCTCAAACGCCGCCTTTTCCGCCCCTCCGAATCGGACACAAGCCCTTCGTGCGGTGGCGGGAATCCGAAAAAAACGGTCTTTCCGATACGGGAGGGAGGTTTATAATGGCGCCCCACATCCCCAACCGAGAGCCCGATGCCCGAAAAGACCGAAAAACTGATGGCCGTGAACCGGGGCGAGATCGCCATCCGGATCTTCCGCGCCGCCACCGAACTGGGACTGCGTACCGTCGCGATCTACGCCGAGGAAGACCGGTTCTCCCGCCACCGCTTCAAAGCGGACGAGGCCTACCGGTTGCGCAAGGAAAAGGGGCCGGTCGGCGCCTACCTCGACATCGAGGGCATCATCCATCTGGCCAAGGAAAAGGGCGTCACCCTCATCCACCCGGGCTACGGATTCCTTTCCGAAAACGCGGATTTCGCCCGGGCCTGCCGTGAAGCGGGGCTCAAATTCATTGGTCCCGATCCCGAGATGCTCGACGCCATGGGCGACAAGGTCTCGGCCCGCGCCTTGGCCAAGAAGGTCAACGTCCCCACCCTGCCCGGCACCGAAGAGCCCGTCAGTGGTCGCGCCGAGGCGCTCAAGATCGCCCGCACGATCGGCTTTCCCCTCATCATCAAGGCAGCCTTCGGCGGCGGTGGCCGCGGCATGCGCGTGGTGCAGAAAGAGGCCGATCTCGACGGTCTCCTCGACCAGGCCCAGACCGAGGCGGCGAACGCCTTCGGCAATCCGGCCGTTTTCCTCGAGCGATTCGTCGGCCGCGCCAAACACATCGAGGTGCAGATCCTCGGCGACAAACACGGCAACATCGTCCACCTCCACGAGCGTGATTGCTCGGTGCAGCGCCGCCACCAGAAGGTGATCGAGATCGCGCCCTCGGTGAATCTCGACGAAAAGGTCCGTCATGAGCTCTGCGAGGCCTCGGTGAAACTCTCGAAGGAGATCGGCTACAACAACGCGGGCACGGTCGAGTTCCTCTACGACATCGATACGAAGGAATGGTTCTTCATCGAGATGAACCCGCGCATCCAGGTCGAGCACACCGTGACCGAGGTGATCACCGGGATCGACCTCGTCCGTTCGCAGATCCTTGTCGCCCAGGGGCATTCTCTCTTCAGCCACGAGATCGACATTCCGAAGCAGGAAGGCATCCCGCGCAACGGCTACGCGGTGCAGGCGCGCATCACCACGGAAGATCCGGCCAACGGCTTTTCGCCCGACTACGGCAAGATCATCAACTACCGTTCCGCCGCCGGCTTCGGCATCCGCCTCGATGCGGGTGCGGGCGACGCGGGATCGGTCGTGACGCCCTACTACGATTCGATGCTGGTGAAGCTGACGGCCTCCGGGCCCCGCTTCGACATCGCCCTGCAGCGCATGAACCGCGCTTTGCGTGAATTCCGCATCCGCGGGGTGAAGACGAACATTCCCTTCCTCGAGAATGTCGTCCTCGACGACACCTTCCGCTCGGGCAACGCGACGACACGTCTGATCGACACGAATCCCGACCTCTTCAAATTCCAGCCGCGCCGCGACCGGGCCACGAAGCTGCTCTCGTACCTCAGCGACATCACAGTCAACGGCAACAACACCGCCAAGGGATATCGTCCCGCCGAGGTTCTCCTGCCGGCGCGGGTGCCGGCCTTTGATCTGAAGGCCGGTATTCCGAAAGGCTCGCGCGATCTTCTGCTCGAACTGGGGCCGGAGAAATTCGCCGCCTGGATCCGCGAGCAGAAGCCGCTCCTCATCACCGACACGACGATGCGCGACGCGCACCAGTCGCTCATCGCGACGCGGATGCGTTCGGTCGACATGCTCAATGTCGCGGAGGTCGTCGCGCATCGCACGCCGAATCTCTTCAGTCTCGAAATGTGGGGTGGAGCGACCTTTGATGTGACCATGCGGTTTCTCCGCGAGGACCCATGGGAACGGCTGCGGCAGATCCGCGCGAAGGTTCCGAACATTCTTCTCCAGATGCTCTTCCGCGGCAGCAATGCGGTCGGCTACAGCAACTATCCGGACAATGTGGTCAAGGGCTTCGTGCGCCACTCGGCGGAGGCGGGCATGGATGTTTTCCGGATCTTCGATAGCCTCAATTACCTGCCGAATCTCAAGGCGGCCATGGATGCGGTGCGCACGCAGACAAAGAGCA
>JALRFZ010000409.1 GCA_023253615.1 Verrucomicrobiales bacterium
GAGACGCAATTCCACGATCCGTTCGTCTGACCGGCCGGCCGGAAGGGGTTGGTCCGCTTTGAACCATTCCTGATCGCGCGCCCCATTCACCCGCACGAGAACGCTGGCGAGATCTTCGGATCCGGCCCGGACCGTGACGGAAAAGCGGACGTCGCGGGAAGCCTGGAACAGTCCGGGGCGGGATGCCGCGACGGTGGGGAGTTCCGCCGCAGTGGGCTCGGGCAGTGTCGGATCAATTCCGAGCCGGTGGAGCCAGCGTTCCGTCGTTGCGGCAAGTGCGGCAATCTGATCCTCGCTGCCTCCGAGGGCGCGCAGCACCTCAGCCGGACGGTTGCGCCAGGGTGCGAGAAGGTCGGCGGGAACGGGAGCGCCCATCCCGTCCCGTAGCATGAGGAAGGATTCACAGCCAGGACTCCCGGCATAATGTCCGGATGGCAGAACGATCGCGTAGCTTCCCTCTCCTCGGAAATAGAGATCGAAAATCGTCTCGGCCGGGTCGGCGCCAAAGGGTGCGAAGACCGAATAGCCCGAAGGAACCGGCCGCCAGAACCAGCCTTTCTGCTCGGAATAGCGGGGAACGCCATCTTTGTCATTCCAACTCCATTCAAACACCTGCCGCGACTCCCCGGAACGGGGATCGACTGAGAGCAATTCCGCCCGAGAGGTTCCGCTCGAGAGGATGAGGAGACGCCCATCCGCAGCGGAATCCGCTTGCATTACGAGCGGATGGAGCCCGCGGATCGAGTCCGATTTGTGTCCGAGGTAAATAAAGCGTCCCTCTCTTTCACGGGTGAGGGTCAGTCCGTAGCCAACTTCATCGTGTCCCTCGGTGGTTCCTGACACGATCCTCCATCCGTCGGGGGCAAGTCCAATGCTCTGTTCCACAAAGGTATCCCCTCCCGAAAAGACCGGTAACGGCCGACCGAGTTGTTTTCCTGTAAAGGGCTCGATCTCTCTCCAATGCTGCGCTTCATCAAGGTTGCCAGTGATCAATCCGATCGTCTCCCGCACGGGCTGCAGCTTCGGCTCCGAGATCATTTGAGAAAACCGGATCCGATTGCGCCTGTCTTCACCGTTCCCGGGGGAGAGTGCGGTCACCTCCAATTCGTTTTGAGTTGGTTGTGCAAACACAAGTGCGTGGGATTTTGTGAAATCCAATGTCAGCCGTCCTTCCCGGATCGCGGCCTCCACTCCCCCTTCCGCGAACGGGGCCAGGCTCCTCCTCATTTCCCGGGCATCGGACCGGAAGATGATCTCATCACCCTCCCAGCCGTGGATGGTTCCATCTTCGAAGATCCCCGGGGCGCGGACAAACCGGGTCCCGAACCGGTATGCGCGGGACCTCAGGGTCGAAAGATTGATATCGACCACCGTCCCTTTCGGACTGGAATACACCCAATGAGTCCCGGCATGATCTCCATCGACGATCGAGGCGGTGCTCGCGTTCGGCGTGACCGTCGGCGCCTCCCACCAGCCCGGCGGGAACCGGGTCAGACCGAGATAAGCCAATCCGGAGCCATCGCGGACTTCGCGCGACCCCTTGATGATTCCCTGATTCACGGGGCGGATCTCGACCTTCACACCGGCGAAGGCCGAAGAAGTGAATTCGGGCAAATCTGACGAAATGCCCGGGCCCCTCTCGACTTCGACAAGAATCGTATCATCCCGCCACGCGGTCACTCCTAGATCGGGACTCGTGGAGATTTTATGGCGTTCGATGGATCGGCTTGCCGGATCGACGAGAACCAAGGCGGGAATGATGTCGTCGGGACGGATGATCCACGGTCGTGTGCTCAGATGACCGGTGGTGATGAGGAAGACTTGATTTCGCGCGGACGACCACTCCGCCCTCTGCACATAGTTCGGCACCGTGACCCGGTAGAGAAGACGCAGATCGCCCGCATCGTAGACGGATACCACCGTTCTCGCCCTGGACTGTCCTGCGGTGAGATATTGCCCGGTGATGATCCTGCCCGCATCGGAAAAGAGAAGCTCCCTGTCGGTATCGCGATCGAGGGATCCCAGAAGGGCAGAACCGTCGTCTTCAACGAATCGATATTCCCAAGTGCCGCCATCATGGATCGACGTTCCGCTGATCCGGGCGGAGGCGTTGAGGCCGAAAGCAAGGAAGGCTGCGGCCAACGCGGCGAAACCGTGGATCCGGGAATCGTGCGGAAATGATCTGGCAGAGCTCGGTTTCATTTGGCAAGCAGGTGGAAATCCTGGTCCTCCTCGAAGGCGACCACACTCGGGGTTTGCGCTCCTTTTGTCAGTTCGGCGACACGTTCGCCACTGTAGGCCCTGAGCTCGGTGATACTGACGCGTCCATCGCCATCGGAGTCCGCCTTTTTGCCAGCCAGGCCCTCGAGGATCGAAGCGGTGAAGACGCCGTTGTTCCAATCCGGCGATTCGAATGCGAGCTGTGCCCCGGCCGATGCTCCGATAATGTTCAGACCCCGGTGCAAGCCGGGAAGCGAGAACATCTCCTCGATGAAACGCCGTCGCATCTCCGGATCCGCTCCGCCTTCCTTTGGCACCACCACGGGAGCCGTCTTGACCACCCGGACGCCGTCGGGCAACCCGGAGTCCAGTTTCGCGAGCAGCAACTCATCCTTCTCTCCGATCTGGCCGGAATGGCAGGTATCGAGCAGCAGGATCCGGTTGAGAGCCCTTGCCGAGTCCAGCGCGCCGATCAAATCATCGAGCCTGAGGCAGGTGCCGGCCGGATCGTTGGGATCAAACTCGTGACTGCAAAAGTAGTAATTCAGGTTGTCATCCAACACGCCATGGCCGGCACCAAAGGCCACCACCTCGTCGTTCTCGGTCGCCTTTGATAGGAACTCCCGGATCAGGTTCGGAGCTTCCCTCGTGACCTCTTCATTCCTGAGGAGGAGGACCTCCGAGGCTCCCGGGAACGCATCCTGCATCGCGCGCGAAAGATCCGCAGCATCCTTGGCCGCAAATTCGAGATCCTGGTCGCGGTCGCGGTAGATCGAGACTCCCATGGCGACGATGAACCGCTTCCGCGGCTTCTCCGCTTTTCGAAGGATGGTGCGGAAGCGCACCCGGTTGCTGGTGCGGCCCTCCTCATCGATCGCCACGGCTTCAATCCAATTCTGGCCCTCGGCGATCTTCACCTTGCGCTCGACCGCCCCGGGAGCTGCGATCCGGTTGGAGCCGCGTTGCGCATCGACGCCGTTGACCCTCACCACGATTTCCCTCACCGGCGAAGCGCCGCCTTCCACGTCAAATCTCAGGGGAATCTCCTCGGACTCCGCCCAGAGCGGCACGTCACGGGAGAGCTTCAGCGAGGGAAAATCGCCGGCGGTCGGCTCGGGGTTCCGTTCGGGATTTCCGAGCTTCGCGAGCCACCGGTCCGTCACCTGCCTCAGGATCTCGATTTCCGAAGCATCGCCACCGAGCGCCTTCAACACGTCGGCTGGACGGTTCCGCCAGGCTGCGATCGAAGCTCCATCGATCGAACCAAACCGGAGCAGCTTCTCGCAACCTGGTGAACCGGCATAGAGGCCATTGGGGAGCAGCACGGCGAAGGTATCGTCATCCGCGAGCAGCAAATCAAATTCCTTCTTCGGCTCCCCCTTCCCGGGGAGCTTCCACGCTTCGAATCCGGAAGCGCCGGGGATCAGAAGGAGCCCGGAGGAGGGATCGAACAGGGCTTTGCCGAATCGGCTGGCGAAGTTCCGGAGCCAGATCGATTTCGTTGCCCGGGATGTCGGGTCCACTTCGACGAAACGCACCGTGTCTCCGGATCCGAAGACGACGCGCACCTTTGCTCCCGCGTCGATGAGACCCAAAGGATCCGCGTTGGAAGGCAGACCGTCAGTGATATCGAAGCTCTCACTCCCATCTGTTGCTTTCTCGAGTGTCACGCACGAGGAGCTACCGCCGGTGGAGGAATCGTTTAAGAACGATCTGGCTCGCCAACCGTTCCACACATTGCTGTAACTGATGCCAACGTAAAAATACTTACCTCCACCGTCCCAACTACCCCCAAATGGCTCACCAGTGGATTCGATTACCCTCTGATATTTGGATCCATCAAAATTTCCCACATCACGTGAAATGACAAACGTGCGTGTCGCCGCATCCCAATCGATGATCTCAGCACCTGCATCTGCCGTTTTCAGTGCTTTCAGGATTACGGGACCCGGGACAATCGGATCAAATCTGACTGCCCGAGGAACCTCCATCCGCCAGAATTTTCCATCCTTCTTGTAGGCCACGGTGCTCCGGGAGAACTGAAGCCGACCAGCCTCGGAATCAACATAGGAGAGCGGTGATTTCAAAGAAAGCTCGAGGTCTCCACCGTTCCCGCCAGGGATTTCAACGGTGCGTTTCGCCCCCCCGCCAATCAATTGAATTGCGCCGTCCGCCACGCAGGCAATCCCCCCATCGTCCAGGACGAAGGGTGCGAAGACTCCTCGTGGCGACACCGTTTCAGAGCTTCGTCCGAGCGTTCCAAGATCGAACCGTGTCAGTTTCCCCTCTTCCGTCGCCCTCACCAGAAACATTCCCAGCCCCGCTCCTCGGGGCGAACCAATCGCGAACTGCCCGCGGCTTGATGAGGCGGCGGCAATCCGAGCCGGCCGCGGGCCGAGCTGGGCAAGGCCTGAACGCTCCTGAGAGACCAGTTCCCGATGCTTCTCCCCGCCACTTTCATGATCGACCCAGTGATCCATCCCGTCCGACGACCGTGACCTCTCCACAAAGGAAATCCGGATCCCCTTGAACACCTCTTTCTCCGGTTGGGTCCGGACATATTGGGAAAGGGTGCCTTTGTCGACGGTCAAGCGGAGCGATCCGGCGGACGCTTGGATCCCCAGCTCATGACCAAGCGCCAGCCAATAGTCATCGGAGATGACAGGGATCCGCTCGATCGATTTCCTCCCCACATCGACCAACGTGA
>JALRFZ010000454.1 GCA_023253615.1 Verrucomicrobiales bacterium
CATTCCTGTCGCCCGGCAACCCAAGCCAAGCCAACCGGGCGACAGGAATGTCGCCCCTCCTTGGTCAGGTCAGCCTCGCGAATCCCGTGTGTTTCACCGGCCCTCCGATCCGGCCCGTGATGTCATTTGCGGCAATCGCCGAAGCCAGTTCCGCGAAGACCTCATCCAGCGCGGCGAGATAGCGCGCAACATGATGTTCCTCGTGGGCCAGCATCGGATTGAATCCACCCGCCGCAAGGACGCCACGTTTCAGCATCTGGACCGTCAGCAGGGTGAGCAAGGCCGCCGACCCGGGATGGTCGAAAGCGAGCAGGGCCATTTCCGGACGTCCCCCCACCTTCACCGGCAAGCCGTGTTTGGCGCCGAGTTCCTCCCAACCCGTCCTGACAAGCTTGCCAATGCCCGCCAGATGAGCCGGCACATCGACCTGCCGCATTTTCCGCACACAAGCCAGCGCCGCCGCCGGACCCACGCCTTCGGTCCAGAAGGTGCTCGAGATGAAGGAGCGTTGCGCCGCCTCCATCGTCTCCGCTTTCCCCACGACCGCGCCGATGGGAAAGCCATTGCCGAGCGCTTTCGCAAAGACCGCGAGATCGGGCGTGACACCGTATTTCAAATGGGCGCCGCCTGGACAAAGTCTCCACCCGACCGAGATCTCATCAAAGATCAGACGGATGCCGTGACGATCGCATCGTTCGCGCACGCCTTCGAGGAATCCGGGGTCGGGATCCGTGTAGCGCGTCGGCTCCATCACGATCGCGGCGAGGTCTCCGGAGTGTTTTGTCAGGATCGCGTCGAGTTCGTCGAGTTGGTTGTAGCGGAAGGTCAGGGTGTGGCCCGCCAGCGCCGCGGGCACCCCGGCCGGATCGAGGCCGGGCAGCAGGTGACCGTTCAACCCATCGCCTCCCAGATTGGCGGCGAGATACCAGTCGTGCCATCCGTGGTATCCGCAAAGGGCGACCTTGTCGCGCCCCGTCGCGGCGCGGGCGACGCGCACGGCCACCGCCATGGTTTCGCCGCCGCTGCGGGTGAACCGCGCTTGCTCCGCCCAAGGATGGATTTCGATGAGTTCTTGCGTGAGCTCGACCTCGTCGTGGGTCTGCAAGGTGGACATCGCGCCAAGGGAAACCCGTCGCACTACTGCGGCATTCACGTCAGGATCGGCATATCCCAGAATCGTGGAAAGAATGCCTCCCAGACTCATATCGATGAACTTGCGCCCTTCGAGATCAATGATCTCGCATCCCCTCGCCTCGCGGTAGTAGGCGGGCCATTGCTCCGGAGCAAACATCTCGGGTCGTTTGCTGAGAAGCTGGGTGCCTCCGGGGATGAGAGTCTTCGCGACCCGGTAGGCGGCTTGCACATCGGGCACGGGACGCGGCAACGGGAGCCCCAGTTGGCGACGAGCTCCGAGGCAGAAGATTTCCTCCACGTCGGTCGCGTCGAGGTGTTGGTTTTCGCACGCTTCTTTCAGCGCGAGAAGCGACTCAATCCCTAGCAGAGTCGGACGGGCGAAACGCGACTTCGAAAAGTCCGCCCGGATTTCGTCCAACCAGAGGAACCCATCGGCGAGATTGACGCAGCGGCTCCGCATTTCCGTCACGCAGAAATCCGCACCATGCCAGAGACGGGTCGGACCGAAGACCTCCAGGATCGCCTCGAAGGCCGAGGCCTCGCACACGGCCGAAGTATCGAAGAAGACATTGTCGAGACCTCGCAGCGAGGCGATCCCTTCCACCGTGTGGCGTCCGCAGAAGCCCCGCGCGGCATGGGCGAGGATAAGCTTGGCGTTCGGATACCGGAGGCAATGCTCGCGGATGTAACGCTGGTTTTCCTCCTCCGCCAAGGCCCGGGGCAGGACCATGTGCAGCATGATGAAGAGCCCGCGCTGATCGGCCAGTTCCCAGGCCCACTCCGGAATGAAATCGCCCGTCGGTGCGAAGAGCGTGTCGGGACGATCCGCAAAGAGATGGTAGACCTTGAATCCGACAAACCCGTCGTCGTCGAGCTGCCGCTCCACCGCCGCCGGATCCTGGCGCGGCGTCGCGATCATGAGTCCGCGCGAGTCCGGATCCTTCCGCATCTCATCGGCGAGATGGCGGTTCGCTCCTTCCACATCGAGGACACGGGCCGGAAAGGGAAAAAACAAACCGCCCGTTGGGCAACGGTCCGGCATCCAGAGGGAAAGACGCTCGTCGTAGACCTCGCGCGTCACGACCGCTGGGCCCGCCGCCGCAAGGGCCGGCGTCGGGGAGCCGAGGTCCTGCGTTCTCCAAAGATGGGCGTGCGCGTCGAAGGCATCGGGCGGCACGAAGTCGGCGAGGTGGCGATGCCAGAGATCGAGATCGTAGTCGGTGATCTCGGCCCAGACATAGGGGTTGATTTCGGGAACAGGGCTCATGCGGCGGATGGGAAATTGACGGAAGGATGATTGTGATGCAAACTTTCATCACAACTTATGAAAACGCTCACGGTCCGGGATTTGCGGTACGACTTTGCCAAGGTCGAGGAATGGCTCGCCGACGGCGAAGAGATCGAAATCACCAAGCACGGCAAACCCGTGGCGCACCTGTCGCCTCCGGGACGGAAGCAGGCACCGGTCTTCGACGCCGAGGCGCATCGACGCTGGTTAAAGGAAACCTGGGGTGACCGGGTCTTTTCAGCGGAAGAAGTGAGGGAAATGCGGGAAGCGGAACTCGGAGACTTCAGTTGAAAATCACGGCCGACACTTCTTTTCTGTGCGCCCTGTACCGGAAGCAGGACAACTCGGATCGTGCGCTCGTCTATCTTGAATCCGTCGGTCAACCGATCCTGGCGACCCGCCTGTTGCTTTGGGAGTTCCGCCAATCGACGCGGTTCCAGGCGTTCCGCCATCAACAAAACCCCGCGAACGGCTTTTCTTTTGCGGAGGCGGAACTGATGATTGAAAAACTCGGCAAGCACCTTAAGCAGGGCGTGCTGGCACTTGTCGATCGCGATCTCTCCCACGTCCTCGCCCTCGCCGAGCGAATCTCCAAGCTGCGCACCTACGAGGGTGGCCACCGCAGCTTCGACGTCCTCCACATCGCCGCCGCCCTCGAACTGGAAGCCGACGCCTTTCTCTCCTTCGACGGCAATCAAAACACCCTCGCCGCCGCCGAAGGCATGCAGACCCCGCTCGCGGTTCATTCGGTGGAAAGGTAGATCGCGTAAAGCTTCGCCTCAGCTTCGTCGGGAAGGGTGATCTTCAGGGCGATCGGGCGTCCGGCAGGAAGGCTTCCCTGCGGAAAATCCACCACCGAACGGGCTCCTGACAAAACCACCTTCCCCGCCTTGTCTCCGGAAAACTCCGCCAAAGGCCGGTCAAAGTCATCGAGCAACTCCACCCTCAGGGGCGCCGTCTCTGAAACGCCCTCGACGTTTGCAAAGATCTTCTCCCCTTCCCCGGCCTCGAAGGTCGTTGTCACGACATGGGCGGGCGAATCGGGCACCTTGCGCGAGAGGTAGGCAAAGCCGTCACGACGCAGCGTCGCGAGGCCGATCTCCATGTCCTTCAGCTTGCCGCCGGTGTCCCAGTGCGAATACCAGATCATCGTCTTGTCGCCCTCGTTGACAAAGGCGTGCCCCTGCAGGATCGCGACATCGTCCCATTCGCCCGGCTTGCCGCGCGGAATAACCTTGTGATCGGGGAATGGTTCGCGAAAATGGATGCCGTCATTGCTCACGATCAGCCCGAGATCGACCGCGACACCCTGGTTCCAATACTTTCCGTCGACGGGCTTTTCGGCCGCGTCCTGCCAGAGGCCATTGAGCCCGACGATGACGTTCCCGCGATTCCACAGACCCGCACCCATGTGTCCTTGCTGGCCCTTGATGGGCTCGGAGGTGAGCTGACCAGGACGCGCGAAGGCAAAGGCTTTCGCCCGCGACCAGTTGACGAAATCCGGTGAGCGATAACTCAGCGTGACCCGTCCCACGTCGCTGCCATCCATCCGCCAGGCCCAGGGCGAGAGCAACTGGCCGGGCGCGTAGTAGAAATTGCCGAAGCGATAGAGCCCCGACACTTCGAAGCGTTCGTTCCCGGCATTCATGGGCCGATCGCCGATCACTTTCCAGGTCAGGCCGTCCGCGCTCGTCGCGGCGATAAAGGCACCCCAGCGCCTTTCATTCGGGCCGATCCCGCTGCGTCCACCGCGCACCTCCTCGAAGGGCGGATGGGCGATGTAGACGCATTTGAAACGGCGCGACGGATCGGGGTCCTCGGGCTCGTGGAGGATAGAGAGGAAGTCGTTCACCTTCGCGAGCGAAGGCACCTCCGACTCGATCAGGCAGATGTTGTTCTGCTTGTTGCCGTTGAATTCGACGAGACCGAGATCGGGCTTCGTCCAAGTCACGCCATCCTCGCTCTCGGCGTAACACATCGGCCGCCACCAGCCGGGAGCCTGGCCCGCCTTGATCTCCGTCTCGAACATGCCGAGATACCACATGCGGAATTTCCCCTCGAGCTTCAGCACGGTGCCGTAGAGGATGGCATGACCATGATCCGGCGCGCCCTCCGGTCCGCGGCGCAGCACGGGATTGGCGGGATGCTTCTCCGCCGTCACCGGCGTGACCGCGACGTTGTCCCGGAACGGGATGGCGTGGTCGTCGAAAGAGAAGAAGACGTGCTCGTCGGCGTGGAGGGGAAAGGCGATGGTCGCAAGAAGAAGGGAAAGACGTTTCATGATGAAATCGGCGAGTCGTTTTGGGTTGGTCTCGGAAGGTTGGCGAAAGGGATTCACCCCATCCGCCACTTCGCTTGGCGAAGCACGGTGTGTTTCTGTCCAGCCATGGATTCATACCAGACGGTGAGCAACGTGCCGTCGGTGAGTTCGACGGTGCTCGGGTAGCCGAGATCACCGCCGATGCCGTCGCCGGAGATGATGATCGCCTCACTCCAGGTCTTGCCGTGATCGCTGCTGACGCGGGCCTGGTTTCCAAAAGGCGCGCGGCGATGGCCGTAACTCATGAGGAGACGCCCGTCGCGGAGCTTGAGCAAGTGCGAGGGCAGACCGAAACAGACGGGACGGGGCTCCGTCCAGGTCATGCCACCATCCTTGGACTCGGTTTGCAGGGTCCAGCCGGAGTTGGCCTGATTGTGATTCCGGACCTGGACGATGATCGTGCCGTCGTCGGCCTCGACGGCGTGGAGTTCGTGATAGCTCTTCGTCGCATCGTCACCGGCCCGCGTCGGAATGTCGGAAAGCCATTTCCAGGTGAGCCCGTCGTCGTCGGAGACGGTCACGCCGATCTTCTTGTCGTCGGTCCAGAGCTGCTTGCCGGCGTAGAAAAGGCGACCGTCTTTCAACTGAACCGGACCGTGCGGGCTGTTCACGATCGTGGGAATGCGCGCGGACCAGGTCGCGCCGCCGTCGGTGGAGCGGATGATCCATTCGCCGAGATCGGCTTTCCGTTCTTCGGCATTGAGGCGCTCATGACAGGCGCGCCAGCGTTCGTATTCCTCGCCGGCGAGTTCCTTGGTTTGCCAGCCGCCTTTGGTCAGCTCGCTGAAGATCTGCTTTTTCTCGAAATAGGATTCGTAGGCGAGCGAGGTGAAGGTCGAGGCGATGAGGGTGCCCTTCGCCGTCTCGAGCACGCCCGAGTCGCGGTCGTCGATGGCGCTGTCGAGCAGGACACGCGGCCAGGTCCAGGTCGCGCCCTCATCCCGCGAGGTCATCGCCACGACCTGACCGAAGGGGCACACGTGCGAAACGCGACCGCCCGACCAGGTGAGCCAGAGCTCGCCATTGGCCCGACGCGCCACGGTGGACCAGCCGTGGTAATATTCGGGCTGTTTCGAAATGACCTTCGTCTCGAGGATCGTCGCCGTGGCCGCGGAGGCGGATGAAGGCCTGACAAACGCCGCGCCGGCGGCGATAGCGGCGGACTTTTTGAGGAACTGACGACGGTTGGCGGGGGTGTTTTTTGGGGTGTTCATGCGAGGAAAGAGGGTTGAATCAGAGAGTGAACAGGGTTGGATCAGCGCTCGCCGGGTAGATTCGAGAAGAGGACGCACCAATTCCACAAGGGATAGGGCTGTCCGGCGCGCGTGCCGTAACTGTCGTCGGCAACGGTGAAGACGGCGTGTTCGGGATCGGAGTCGCGGAGATTTCCGTAACTGTAAGAGCGCTGGGCCGAGACGACCAGACCGGGCTCGAAGGGCGTGCCGTCGCGCAAGGTGGCGGGATCGTAACGCAGCACGGTGACGCCGTTATCGACGAACGCTTCGAGGATGGAAGCGCGCCGAGGCTTGCCATCGAGGGTAGCCGTGATGAAAAACGCGCCTTCATCGAGCAAGGGGCGCAGCGTTCCGGAATGGTCGTTTGTCAGGATCATCTCTTCGCTCGATCGCTCCGCGATCTGCGGTCCGGGCCGGAGGGATGCGATGGTGCCGAGTGCGAAGGTGGCGGGATGACCGTAGCTGACGGTCCAGCGCCCGTCGCCTGGCATCGCTTGCGCGAGATGGAGACGGACGCGGTCCGGAGCCTCCACGGTCACGTCGACCAGGGCGACGGTGGCACCGGAGCGGTCGCGGACCTGGAATCCGGCGAGTGAGGAAAAGCCGCTTTTCACCTCGATTTCCTGACGAGGCAGGAACGTCGTGTCGATGACGAGAGGCGGACGGGGCACAAGGAAGTCGATGAGGATGCTTTCGCGCGTTTCATCGAGCACGGCGCGCCTCGGGCGCAGCGGTTCCCACTTCTCACCGCGATGGAGGACGCGATGCATCACCTTGCCCACCTGCTCGCCCCACCAGCGTTCGCCATCGGCGGAGAGGTGGATCGCATCCCCGGCCCTGCCATCGGGTCGCCGGCTGTTCAACGCGCTCGGCACGGCGTAGTGGGGACCGACGAGATGGATCTGCGGGTCGGCATCGGCGGCCAAAAGCTGCGCCTCGCCCGCCGGACCGAGTGTCTGGTAGGTGAACATCGGGATCTCTCCGGGCTGACCAGTGATGGTCGCGAGATCGGCGGCCCACTTTTTGCGATAGGCGATGAGCTGGTCGCGATACCATTCGAGTCCGGCCGGGCGCGGGATCTCCGCATCCCAGCGCGTCGGCACGATACCGCCGGTGGGGCCGCCGTTGCCTTCGCCCTGCATCCAGTAGAGCGCTTCGATCCGGAACTTCATTCCCTGCTCCTCCGCCGCCACGACGGCCCTCCGCGCGTCGTCGAGACTGGTGCGGTAGTAGCCGCCGCCGTGACGCCTCGATTCGGGCGTGCGGGGATCGGTGGACAAATCGGCGGGTGAAAGCTCCTGGATCTGACGCCCGCCTTGTCCCGCAAAGGCGACGAAATACCGCGGCGAGGTGGTTTTGTCAGGACGATTCTTCATCGCGACCAGCGCCGACTTGAGATGGTCGGCCAGTCCGTTCGCCACCGTCTCGCCGAGACTGCCGTTTGCCGCAGCGTGCAGGGGGACGAGGTCGAAGTGAGCCGCCGGACGATTTTCGGGTTTGGCGGCATCAGTTCCGGGCAGCCAGGTGCGGACGCCGCGGCGGAAGGCGAGATTCCCCCAACCCGTGTCGTCCGGAGTCACGAGCGGCAGCGACTCCGAACCATCTCCGAGCGATTGACCCATCATCCAGATGCCGGCGACGACGGGTTCTTCCGCAGCCGCCGTCAGTGGCAGGAGTGAAAACAGGCACGAGAGGCTGGCGGAGACGGCTCGCATCATTCGGTGAACTGGAAGGAAAAGACATCGGCGTCCTTCATCGAGAAGCGCAGCCGCACCGGTTTGCCCGCGAGCGCGCTGAGGTCGGTGCCGGGTTTCCAGGTGACCGTGCGATCGATCTCGTTGCCGATCTGCATCTGGCAGTCTTCGACGCCAAAGCCCGGGATCGGCTTGCCGTCGGCTTCTTCGATGCCCACTTTCACGCCGCCGGCGGCGGAGGTTGAGAAATTCAGGGAGAGCGAGCGACCTGCAAAGACGAGCGGCTTCGTGATGGCATGTCCACCGGCATAACCACAATGCAACGAAGCGAATCCATCGACCCGCAGTGAATAACGACGTAGATGGGCGGTGGGTTGGGCATAATCCTGATTCACATAGATGGACATCTCGGCCGGCCCGGTGGGCACGACATTGAGCGCGGGATAGTTCGTCCGCGAAACCCAGTTCTGCGCCCCGATGCCCCCACGGATGAAACCCTCGAGAAAGGTGCGGTCGTAGACGGCGAGATAATCCGCTCCTTCGGCCGGGCGGGTCGTCATGAAGATGGCGTCGGAGGTGTCCTTGAAGTAGCCGGGATTCACGTTGATGGCCTTGGCCTGCTCGTCGTTGAGGACCTGCCGCCCGGGCATGAAGCGCGCCGCGATGGCGACGTAGAGATGTGGCGCGCGGAAGTAGGGACTCGTCTGATTCGTGTAGAGGTGCTCGATGGGGGCCTCGCTCCCGGGATGGCGATAGCCGAGCAGCACGGGCGGCGTCCAGGTGAGGAAATCGCTGCTCTCGCTGCGCACGATGCGGCGGATGCCGTCTTCGAATACCCGGTAGTAGGCGACATACTTGCCCTCGGACTCGGACCAGAAGGGCACGTTCTGCGAGTCGAACATGTATTTGTAGGGCACCATCTCCTTCGTGATGACGGGCGTGTCGGCCATCTTTTCCCAGCGGTAGCCGTCGGCTGATTTCCACGCGACGAGCCCGCCTCCCTCCATCGTGCCGCCGAAGGCCTTGAAGCGCTCGCCCTCAGGCACCCCGGCCCGCGTGTCGCGGAAGGGGCTGAAGTTGTGCGGCGAGGTGTTGGCGCTCATCAGGACGAGGTTGTTCGCCTTGGTGCCGTTGGCTTCGTAGATGCCGAGTTCGGGCTTGGTCCAGGTTCGGCCATCCGCGGACTCGGCGACACAGGTCACTTCCTCCTCGCTGCCGTCCCGGTTCGCGACCGCTTTGCCACGGTAGTAAGCGCGCAGGCTCCCGTCTTCGAGCGTCACGATGGTGGCGTAGCCGCTGAAGAGTCCCTCCCACGGTTTGTCGAAACCAAAGGCGATGCCCTCGTCGCGCGGGGCGTGGAGCTGGAGGCGCACACCGTTGAGCTGGTCGATGAGGAATTGATCGACAAAGAGCTCGCGACGGCTGCCGATGTTGGCCGGATCGGCGGCGTGGCTGAGCAGGCCGGTGAGGCCGGAGAGGAGCAAGATCAGGGTTCGTTTCATGGGGCGGATGAGGTGAAGGTTTTGAGAAGAAGTTCGGTCAGGGTAACGGGCTCGGTTTCGTCAAAAGGATGGCGCACCTCGCAGGAGACACCGAGGGTTTCGAGCCGATCTTTCAGCATCAGGCCGAGCACGGGACTGTGGGTGGGATCGGTCTGCGGCTCGCCTTTCACGGGTGGCTTGTCGGCTTTTTCGAACAGCAGGAAAGCGGGAGGATCATCCTCGCTGGCGTGAGCCATCGGGGAAAAGCGGGCGAGGTCCTCGCGGTGTTTCTCTCGATTGTCCAAGAATGGCGCGAAGGTCTCGGGACGCGTCTTGCCGATGTAGCCGAAGGCGTGTCCTCCATACTCGCTGTTCGGGATCCATTCGACGAGTTCCGCGGGATCGAGCGAGGGCTGGGGTGCCTTCGTCACGGTGAAGAGGAGTCGCGTCGATTCGCGAGCCACGGAATCCTTGCTCGCCGGATCGGCCATGTCTTCGTGCATCGCGAGCCAGAGCGACGAACAGCCACCCGCGCTCACCCCGCTCGCGGCGATGCGGGTTTGGTCGAGATTCCATTCGCCCGCTTTGGAACGGATGAATTGCAGGGCCCGCGCCGCATCCCGGAGCGGCCACTGCAAGGGCGGCGAAACTCCCGCGGCGGTGGCATCGACGAGGAAACGATAGTTCACCGAGGCCACCGAGATGCCCGCGTCGAGGAGGGCGCGGACCTCGAGATGCTGATGGATGTCCGTCTTGTCCTGCGCGCCCCAGCCACCTCCGTGAAGGTAGACGACGAGCGGGGTCGGCGTTTCCGAATTCGCGAGCCAGAGATCGAAGGTCTGCCGGAAATGGTCACCGTATTTGACGTCGGTCAGGGTCGCGGGCGTGGCGATGGCCTTGTCGGTGGCGAAACGTTCGCGCACCTCCGCGGGCGGCATCCAGCCGGTGGTGCGCTTTTCATCGGGCTCGTAGGCGATGGTCAGGAAATAGAGTTCGGTCAGGGCCGCCTTCGCCGGTGGCACATGCACTTGCACCTGGGTGAATCCGTCGGCGAACCAACTCTCGTAGCCGTCGGTCGTGCTCACGGCGAGAAGTTCTCCATTGAGCTGCACCTTGAGATTCCGGGGAGCACGATACGGCAAGCGCACGCGGAGCCCGAAGCCGTGCTGGATCGGCTCGGTGCTCGTGTCGGTCGCGGCGAGGAGCTGGGCCGGAGCCTGCTCCATGGCCAGCTTGATCTCGGGTCCCTCGCCGAGGAATGCTTCGATTGGCGCTGCCTTGTCCCCCATCGCCTCGCGCAGATTTTTCGCCAGCCCGGCCCGGTCCTCCGCCGCGACGATCTTTTTGGCCGCCGCCGTGGTCGCGACGACGAAACTCTCGCGTCCGTCGGTCTGCGGGTAGAGAAAGCCGAGCGCGAAATCGGCCTGACGATTCCACAATTCCACCCGGCTCCCGCGCCGCTCCTCCGCGGTCGTGCCGTAGGCGGTGACATAGTGGCCGACGAAATGCTTGATGCGGTTCACCGTATAGCCGGGCGCGCGTTCGTCGAGCCACGGGGCGTTGCCGATTTTCATCAGCCCCTGCATCCGAGCGACGAGGCTAGCCTCCCACGCGACCTCCTGGGTGATGGGCATCGTGTGGTATTTCGCGTAGCCGTAATGGGCCGAATAGAATAGCGGCGCGCCATGCCAGAGCTTCTTGCCGAGCGGGGCGAGCTCCGGTCCCCAGAAGGTGCGCTGGGCGTCAGCCTCGAAGCGATCCGAGGGAAAGCCCGCGGCCTTGCCGGCCTCGATCATCGCCTCGGTGACGCGCCAGTCCCAGGGGCGCAGGGCGTAGTTCGAATAGGCACCGCCGGTGATCTCGGTCATGATCTGGCCTTGGTACATGCGCCGCGCCCCGAGTTGGTCGGGCGCATACTCCTGCATGCCGGTGCCGTGGAGATCCGCGTGGACCTCCGGCCGGTATTCGTCGATCACCGAGAGCACCGCGACGAGTTCCGGGGCGCGTTCGGGCGTGAGCAAGGTGAGATTTTTCACATCCCACAGCTTTCCGACCAGACCGTTGCCGGTGTAGGGATCGACGCCGTGCTCGTTGCGGAAGCGGTCGGTGTGGAAGAACGCGAGCGGATTCACGATGGGCATGATCAGGACGATCTGACGCTTCCTCGTCTCGATCGCGAGATCGTCGTCACCGAGGAGCCATTCGGTAAAGGCAAGAGCCCCCGTGGTTCCCGAGCGCTCCGGCCCGCAATGCAGGGTCGTGACGAGGCAGACCTGCTTGTCGGTGTCGGGCACGGTGGAGTCGGTGATCTTGAGCAGATAGACCGGCAGATTTTGTCCGCTCAGCCCGCGCAACTCGAGCGTGACAAGATCCGGATGGGTTTTCCGCCAATGTTGCAGCGTTCCTGAATACTCCTCCGACGTCAGCCGGTGCATCGGCGCATATCGTTCCTCCGCAAAGGCGCCGCCTAACAGAAGACAAAAGAGACACAGGAATCTCATGGCTTCGGAGCCTCCCAGATCGAAACCCCCATCTGATACGATGGATAAAGCGCGGTCGCCTTCGCATACCAGGCCGTGACCAGCTTGCCATCGGCGCGCTGCACCGTGCTAGGGTAACCGCAGTCGCGGTCCAGGGAAGTGGCGATGCGGAGCGGCCCGGACCAGCTCTTGCCCTCGTCGCTGCTGAATTTCGCCAGCACACCGAATCGATCGGCGGCCGCACGACAGCCATAGCTCAAGACGAGCCGCCCGTCCTTGAGGCGCACAAGGTGGCCGTTGATCTCGTTCGGCCCGGTGACGCGCAGCGGTTTGCTCCAGGTAGCCCCGTCGTCCTCCGACCAGAACAGATCCATGGCCCGCTCCCGCGACGCCGCGAGCCAGCGTTTGCCGCCGAGGTGGAGCAGGGTCGTCTCGTTGCCGGTCGGGTGGATCGCCGAGATCCGTTTCCACGACTTGCCGTCGTCATCGCTGCGGAAATGCCAGGATCGGTAGCCTTTCGTCTTGGTGCTTTGGGCAGGGTCGGTGAATTCGCCGCCATAGCATGAGACATGGAGCGCCCCATCCTCGCCCTGCTTGATGTCGCCGAAAGGGATGTAGTGCGTCCAGCCCGGGTCCGGTGCCGGGAAGTCCTTGATCTGCGTCCAGGTTTTGCCGCCGTCGGCGCTGCGGCAGACCCAGGTCGAAAGGATGTCGTCGCGGAAGTCGGATTGTTTCGGACGCTGTGGCTGCTTCACGTTCGTCCAGCCCGAGACGAGCACGAGCAGGTCGCCGTTCTTCGCGAGCCCGGCGGCGTGGTTCATCCGGTTCGTCTCCGGATCATTCGGGGCCGGCACCCCGCGCTTTGTCCAAGCGGCGCCATCGTCGCTGTTCCAGACCTCGACCGCTCCGGCGACCTGTCCGTGGCTCGGTTTGCTGAAAAGGGTGGCGTTGATCGAACCATCCGGAAGCAACGTCAACGCCGGCCAAGCGCAGACGTCCTTCACCGCGACAAGATGCTCGATGCCGGGTGGTTCGGGCTCGGCGGCGTGAAGGGAAGAGAAGGCAAGAAGAATTGGGGCGAAGATTCTCATGACAGGATTGGATCGGAGATTGAAGAGGGTTCGATCGGCCCGTCTATCAAGGCCTCGGGATTGACGCATTTCCATTCTTCCGGTACTCTTGGCCTATGAATGAAATCGAGCTTCTTGCACGCATTACGGTTTCGCCGGAGATTTGCCACGGCAAACCCTGCATCCGGGGGCTCCGGTATCCGGTGGAGAATGTTCTGGAGTGGCTCGGCAGCGGAATGAGCCATGAAGAGATCCTGACGGACTTCCCCGATCTCGAGCGCGAGGACCTCCATGCTGCGATGGCATGGGCGACACGATTGGCACGGACACGCCGACTGGAAGCGGTTCGCGCCTGAACTGGCTGATCGATGCGCAGCTTCCGAAGAGGCTTGCTTTCTTGCTGAACGAGCAAGGCGATGATGCCATTCACACGCTCGACCTCCCGATTGGAAACTTCACACCCGATTCGGCCATCACGGAGATCGCCGATCGCGAATCGAGGATCGTGATCACCAAGGATCAGGACTTCGTGAACTCGTTTCTTCTCCACGGAAAGCCACGGCAACTGTTTCTGATTTCGACGGGAAACATTGCCAACCACGATCTCGTCTCGCTTCTTGCGGCGAACCTTCCGGCTATCCGGACAATGTTCGCATCGGGAACGTTCGTCGTGCTGAATCGGCAACATGTGATCCTTCATGGTTGAGATCCGTTGGCTCCCGCATCACTCCGCGAACCGCAGCGCATACAAATCCGCATCCTTCAGCGAAACGCGCAGGCTCACCGTCCTGCCTTTCAACGCGGACAGATCCAGCGCGGGGGCGTCGAACTCATCGCCGTAGAGTTCCTTCAATTCCGCGACGACTTTTCCGGCTTCATCGAGCACCTCGATCCCCACCGATCCGGCGGCGGAGGTGGCGTAGTTGAGATGCATCGTCGCTCCACTGACGACGAGGGGCTTGGTCGTGAAACTCCCGCCCTTGGCATCCCCGTGCATCGAGGCGAAGCCCTGTTTGCGGACGGTGAGTCGCCGGATGCGGTGGTCGTCGTAGCGGTAGTGTTCGCTGATGTAGAGCGACCACTCCCCCTCCCCTGTCACGACGATGCCGTTCGCGGTCATGTTGTTCCGGTCGGTCCAGTTTTTCAGGTCCGGCCCCGGACGTGACCAGGCTTCAAGAAAGGGACGATCCCAGTTCACGCCGTCGCGGCTCGACATGAAGACGGCATCGGAGATGCCACCAGCCACGTGATCGGGCACCTTCTTGCGGTTCGACACATAGCGCTTTGGAAAGGACAGGAAGAGATGTGGAGCGGTCGGGCAAGGGACGGTCGCGGAGGTGTAGAAATGCTCCATCGGCACGCCATCGGCATAGCGGTGCGGTACGCCATCGGTCCAAGTCAGAAAATCGCCCGAGGTATTGCTTTGCACGGCGCGCACTTTGTTCGAGAAGATGCGGCTGAAACAGACATAGCGATCGCGGGTCGTGTCCCAGAAGGCGAGGTTTTGAGAATCGAAGGCACCCTTGGTGATGACGGGCGTGTCCTTCACCTTCTTCCAATGAATCCCATCGGCGGAGGCGAAGGCGTAGAGCCCGCCCGGTGTTTCACCCTGGTGCCAGTTTTTGCCGGGTTGTTTCACGCCGCCGAGCGCCTTGTAGCGTTCTTCGGGTTTGGCTTTCGGATTCGCGTCGAGAAAAGGCGAGAAGTTGTGCGACTCCACCCCGCGCCAGATCACGTTGTTGTCCTTCGTTCCGCCCGCTTCGACGAGGCCGAGCTTGGGCCGGGTGAAACGGATGCCGTCGGTGCTTTCGGCGACACAGGTGACTTGGGCATCGCTGTGGTCCGCCCCCCCGGACAAGCCGCGGTAATACATCAGCACCTTGCCGCCGTCCTGGATCACGGAAAAGTAGGCGCAGGTCGGACCTTCCCAGGGCTGGTCGTTGGTGAGGACGATCTCGCGTTTGACCGGCTCGTGGAGCTTCAGGGCGACGCCGTGCTTTTCGGCGACGAGGTGTTCGTCGACGAAAAGTTCCCAGCGCGGTCCGAGGTCGAGGGGATCGGCGGCGTTGGCGGCGAAAGGCAGAAGGAAAAGAATGGCGGCAGTTTTCATGAGACGGTTCTGGCGGGGATCCGGCCGGGTTTATTCCGCAAAGCGCAACGCATGGAGATCGGCGCCTTTCAAGACAAAGCGCAGACGAACGGGCTTGCCGGCGAGTGCCGAAAGATCGTCGCGTTCCCCCCAGGTCGCGACCTGGTCGAGGCGGTCGCCGATGAGTTCGGTGCTGTCTTCAAGCGCAAACCCGGGGATGGCAGTGCCATTTCCATCCTGAATCTCAACACGGATCGATCCGACGGCGGAAGTGGAGAAATTCAAATGGAGCCGCCCGCCCGCGAAGACGAGCGGACGGGTCACGAATTCGCCTCCCTCGTATCCGGCGGTCACGCTCGCGATGCGGTCGAGCGGCCAGGAATAGCGCCTCACGTGCGCGGTCGGTGCCCCATAGTCGTGCTGGATGTAGAACGACATCTCCTCCGGTCCGGTCTGGACGAGATTGAGCAAGGGATAGTTGCTGCGCGAGATCCACCTCTCGGGACGCAGGCCCGGAGGGACAAGGGATTCCCGAAACGTCTGGTCGTAGGTCTCGCCGTCGCGGGAAGTGAGGAGGACCGGATCGGTCGTGTCCCGCGCGGCTTTTGCATATCGCTCGGGCACGCCGAGGGCGACGGTTTCCTCGATGCCCAGGGCATTGCGGCCCGGCACGAAGCGGGCTGCGGTGGCGAGGTAGAGATGGGGAGCGCGGAAGTAGGGATGGGTCTGGTTGGTATAGAAATGCTCGGCCTGGGCCGGCTCGTAGCGCATCGGGCGGGTCTCCGACCAGGTCAGGAAGTCTTCGGAGACGGCACGCGAGATTCCGCGCAAGCCATCGAGCCGCCATTCCCCGGCGGTGCTGACGCCGGCGGTGAAGGTGCGGAAGTAGGCGACGTAGCGCCCCTCGTGGGTCGACCAGAAGGCAACATTCTGCGAGTCGAAAGCACCTTCGGTGATGACGGGCTCGTCCCCCAGTTTTTTCCAATGGATCCCGTCAGCGGAGGCAAAGGCGAACAACCCGCCTCCGGGATTCTTGTGAATCGCGCCGCCGAGAGCCTTGAAACGTTCCTCCGTCGGCACACCGGGCCGCGTGTCGAGAAAGGGTGAGAAATTGTGAGCGATCGGTGATTCGGTCAGGATGATGTTGTTGTCGCGACTGCCCTCGTATTCATGCAGGCCGAGGACCGGACGTTCCCATCGGATCCCGTCACGACTCTCGGCGTAACAGACAACCTCGGCGACTCCGTCGGACTGGAAGTCGGGTTTACCGCGATAGTAGAGACGGTAGCGATCGCCCTCATGAAGGACCGTTCCGTAGCCCGAGAAAACCCCTTCCCACGGGCGGTCGAAACGGAGGACCTCACCCTCGTCTCGGGGTGGATTCAGCTTCAATGCGGTGCCCTCGAATCGCTCGACGAGATGCCGATCGACGAAGAGCTCGAGCCGTGAACCGATTTTCAAAGGCTCGGCGGCCTGGACGAGAACGGGAAGGAATAGCAGGGGGACGATCCGTTTCATGGTGAGGAGTTTTGATAGGATGGCGGAGCGAGTTTCCAGAGCGAGCCAAGATCGGCCCCGGTCGCGCCGGGTTCGGAGGTCTGACCGTTGAGGATTGAGTTTTCCCAGGTGGCTGCTCCGATGATCTTGATCTCGAGCCCCTCGAAAGTGCAGCGAGTTCCGTGAACCGAAGCGCGCGCGGCGATGTTGCCCATACGGGGATCGACAAGACGGCGGAGGTGGACATTCTCCATTGTGAGACGGCAGTCGCCGGTGTCGCGGCCGGTCACCGCGAACGGATTCTGCGCTTTCGAAAGGATCAGCGCGTTCGTCAGCGAATAACGCCCCTCATCGAGAAAAAAGAGGTCGAAGCCAACACAATCCGCGATGAAGACATTCCGGTAGCTCGTCTGCGCCGTGCCAGTGTCACAGATGCCGGTGCTGTTGCCGATGCTGACGAAGCCATCGACGCGATACTGCGCCGACGCGTGGGCGCTGATGCCATCGTCGCCGCACTCGATGGCGCGGATGTTTTCAAACACGATGTCGCGGCAATCACCGTGGATATTGAACCCGTCGTTGTAGGGATGGGTCGCGGTGAGGTTTTTGATGACGAGGTGGGTGTTGTCGCCACCGAACTGCACGCCCGCGCTGCGCACTGGCACGGCGATCTTCGCGTCGGCGAGGGCGGTGCCGGGTGCGAGCCGGATGAAAAAGCTGCCGTAGATCTGCTTCGACGGCGGCTTCTCGCGCGAGGGATCCTTCACGAAGGTCCACTCGCCCGGCTGGAGATCATCCGGCTGTTTGAGCGGCTCGCTGCGCCCCTTCGAGGTGCGGCCCATCAGCTGCATCTTTCCGTCGAAAAGGAAAAACCAGCGACCGATCACGGCATCGCTGAGATTGGGGAGCAGATCATCCGCTGCAAAGAGGCCCGGCGAAACCTCGCGCCACCGGGCGGGATCGAGCGGGTCCGAGCCCTCCAGGGTCGCTCCGTGGCCGTCGAGGGTGATGGGTTTGCCCGGCTCGCCCTTCTTGCCGTAGAAGCCGGCGTAGTCGCGATAGATCTTGCCCGGCTCAAGATGGATCGTGTCCCCGGGCTGGGCGATCTTGATGGCGTGGTGGATCGTCGGCACCTCGGGATCGACGCCGACGCGGAGATCGCGGGCGAGGACGGGGTTCGGGAAAAAAAACGACATCGACACAGCGAAAAGACACCTTGCCGCGGATATCCAACGGCTATACTCTTGCAAATGACCACGAAAGTCCAGGCTTGGGGCAATAGCCAAGGCGTGCGCCTGCCCAAGGCGCTCCTTGCGGAGCTGAACCTCGAAACGGGAGTCGATCTGGAAATCGAGATCAGCCCGCGGCGTGACGCCATCGTCCTGCGACCGGCGCGGAAGAAAATGCCGGTGCGGGGCAGACACCGCATCGAAGACCTTGCCGCCGCCATGCCGAAAGACTACCGCCCCGGTGAAACGGATTGGGGCCGGGAAGGCGCGGAGGTCTGGTGATGGCGGCGTATGTTCCAAATCAGGGGGACTTCGTGGTGATGAACTTCGATCCTCAGGCAGGGCATGAGCAAAAGGGCCGTCGTCCGGCCTTGGTCGTCAGCAAGACTCTTTTCAACAAAGCCACCGGGATGGCGATCTGTTGTCCCGTCACGAATACCGACCGGGGCATTCCTTTCCACGTCGCGATCACGGGTCGTTCGCAATTGACCGGTTTCGTCATGTGCGAACAGGTGAAGTCGCTCGATTTCCGGGCCCGAGGTCTCACAAAGATCGGCGCGGCTGCCAAAACGGTGCTCGAGGAGGTCTTGGCCATCCTTGATGCATCGCTGTATTGATGGTTGGATTTGCCCCTCATGCCGGTGGTGTCATCGTGACCGCGGCGGTGTAAGCCGCCTTCAAGGCCGGATCGGTTTCCGTGTGGCTGCCACGGAAGACGAGGAGAAATCCGAGGCGCGGATGGTCCGTCGTGTTCGGCGCGGAATAGTGGATCGTGTCGCAGTGATGGATCGTCGCGTCGCCGGGCTCGAGCAAGGCGACGAGCCTTTCCTCCTCCGTCGCCGCGGGCATCCCGGCGAGGCCGATGCTGTTGCCGCGCACTCCCGAGGGTTTTGTCGGGAGCGGTCCGAGTCGATGCGATCCTTTCACGTAGGTCACCGGCCCGTTCGCCTCGGTCACCGGATCGATCGCGATCCATACGGTGAGCATGTCGGCCGGCGTCTGGCAGAAGTAGGCGTTGTCCTGATGCGGCGGCACTCCGGAGCCGATCCGGGCCGGCTTGTTGAAGGTCTCGACTCCGGCGAGGACCGGCTCGCCCTTCACCAACGGTGCGATGAGGCTCCGTAGATCCTCGCGCGCGGCGAAGTCGCGGAAGAACGCATTGTGCACCTCGAGGCGCCAGAGATTGCGTACCGTCGTGTCGTCCGCCTCGAAAGTCCGCGCGTCGGCCGGCTTGGAGGCGAGATCCTCGCGGATGTAACGGTCGAGTTCCGCCCGGATCGCCCGGACTTCATCGGTGGAGAGAAAACCCCGCACGAGAGCGACGCCATCGCGCTCGTAGTCGGCCAAAATCGTGTTGGGATCGAGAGAGTTCATCACCATTCGCCCTCGCTGGAAAACTTCGCCTTCAGATTGTCGCGGAACACGCCGATGGCCGCCTCCATTTTCGCGAGCTTGACATCGAGATCGTCATCCTCCGTGTCGCGCGCGGCGGGGATGACGGTCTCACACTCGTTGCGGTCCATGAAGGTCGCGGCGTCGAGGAGGCGCTCCTGCTCCTCCGGCGCGATGACGAGAAAGCCGTGTTTGTCCGCGTGGATGAGATCGCCCGGAGAGACCTTCGTCCCGAAGACCTCGACCTCGCAGCCCCAGCGCACCGGGTGGACGAAGGCATGCCCGACGCAGAGCCGCCGCGCCAGCGCCTTGAAGCCCGCGTCGGTCATCTCGTCGATGTCCCGCACCGCCCCGTCGGTGATCGTGCCGACGCAGCCGAGGGCGCGGTGCATCGTCGCGTTCACCTCGCCCCAGTGCGATCCGAGGACACGTGGTTTGTCGAGGTCCTGCACCACGACGATCTTCGGTCCGGGCACACCCGCGAGGTAGCGGCGGTATTCTTCCCCGGCGTTCGGATTCGCGGCGCGATGGCCGGGGTTCGAAGGCTCGATGACAAGCGTCACGGCATAGCCGACCATCGGTCCCATCTGTGGCATGAAGTCGCGCGTCTCCTCGTGATTGATCCCATCCATCGCCGGATTGCGCTTCGTGACCTGCTCCCAGCCATTGTAAATCGTCGGCGTGTTCCAGCGTTTGAGCTGATGAAGGATGCCCGGAGGCAGGATGCGGGGAGAAGAATCGGATTCGCTCATGAATGCGGGTATTTTCGCGCTTGCCGGAAAGGCCTGACAAGACAAGCTTTCTGGTCACCTAACCTTACCAGATGCAGGAATCCTCCGAAGAATTGCCCCGTCGCGTCCCGCTCGCCATCGAAACAGCCCGGGCCCTGCGTCTCGCGATCTCACGAGGGACCTGGGTGGACTTCCTTCCCGGCGAGAGGGATCTCTGTGCCCGCTTCCAGGTAAGCCGCCCGACCTTGCGCGCCGCCCTTGAAGAACTCGCTTCCGACGGAGAGATCGAACGTTCGCCACGGAAGCGTTGCCGGATTCTCTCAAGCCCCGCCCCCCGAAAGCTTCGCCGTCGTGAGAGCCGCGTCATCGCCGCGATCGCTTCACGCCCCCTCCTCGCGATGCCGCCCTCGGCAGTGGTGATGGTGGATGAGTTGCGCGCCAATCTGGCCCGGGCCGGTTTCCAGTTGGAGCTGATGGTCAGCCCCGCCTGTTTTTCGAAACGTCCTGAGCGGGCGCTGCGCGAACTCACCTCGCGGATCGAGGCCGCCGCATGGATCACCTTTGGATCGCGCGAGCCGATGCAACGATGGTTTTCCCGAAGCGCCCTCCCCTGTCTCGTCGCGGGATCCTGTGCGCCGGGCATCCCCCTGCCCTCGGTCGATCTCGACTACCGCGCCGCCTGCCGCCACGCGGGCGGGCTGCTGCGCAAAGGCGGCCATCGCCACATCGCCTTGTGCCTGCCCGAGGGTGCCACCGGCGGGGAAGCACTCAGCGAAGAGGGCCTGCGCGAGGCCCTGGCCGGAGATCCATCGGTGCGGCTGACGGTGTTCCGCCATGACGGCACTCCGGAGAATCTCCGCGCCCATCTCGACGCGTTGATGTCCAGGGCGACGCCGCCGAGCGCCATCCTTGTGGCACGGGCCGCGCATGTCCTCACCGTACTGACGCACCTGCAGCGCAAGGGGCTCCACATTCCCCGGGATGTGGCAATCGTGTCGAGGGATGACGAATCCTACCTCGCCCACCTCAGTCCGGCCATCGCACGCTACCAGATCGACCCGGCGCTGTTTCCCCGGCGCCTTTCCCTGGCGGCGCGCCAACTGGCCGAAACCGGCACCTTTCCTCCCCATGCGGTCCGCTTGATCCCCCGATACCTGCCGGGTGATTCGGTTTGAGCAGTCCCGTCCCGCGGCACCCGGGATCACTTCGTGGAGACGGTGGTGGCGGATCCTCCGGTGGCTTTGGCGATCCCGGCGAGACGCTGCTCGCCCGCATCCCTCAGGTCCACTCCGATGGTGTTGACCTTGATTCCCGCCTTCGCGAGGGCGGCCACATCATCCTGGAACTGGCTCGATCCGGTCGGCTCTCCATCAGTGAGGAAAAAGACTTGGTCCGGTTTTGTCCTGAACCGGAGTGGAGCCGAGAGGGCGGCCTCGTAGTTCGTCCCCGATGCAGTCTTGAAGCGATTCACTTCTGCGATCATGAGCTTCTTGTATTCCTCCGTGGCCAGTTTCAAATCCCATGAGCCATCCTGCCAGACGATGTTGTTGGCGAAGGTCACGACATTGAACTTCGTCCCGGGCCGGAGCCGCCCGATCGCATCGATGAGGGAATCCTGCACAAGCCGGAAGCGGGTCGTTCCTCCGACGTTGGCGCGCATGGAACCCGATGCGTCGATCACGTAGAGAACGTTGCCATCCCCGGGATCGTCGAAGGTGAAATTGGCACCGACGCCCGCTTCGACGGAGGAACTATCGATGAAAGCCGCAGGGTCCACCGCCTTCGCATACGCGTGGATCGTGAAACCCGCGGGGTACTGCGTCGATAGCGCGACGAAATCCCCTTTGTAGGGAAGCCAGGCGCTCCTGTCCCCGGGAGGCTTGCCGGGTTCGACGAGGACGTAATGGATGACCGAGGGCCCGGCAGGATTCGGGTTCGTCAAACGCACACCGATGGTGTCGAGCGTGTCCGTGAACTCCGCGGCGCTCAACAGGATGGATGGCGCCGATAGCGGCTCCCGCACCAGGCGGTAGATCTGTTCGACACGGGCGCTGCTGGTGAACTCCTCCTTCATCGAGACCGTCTGGCCCGCCACGACATCGCCGGGATCGACCGAGATCGGGCTGCTGTAACGGATCCAGCGGCCGTAGTTGACCGGGTAGTAGACCACGCCGGCACCCGACGGATTGGGATCGGAGAGCTTGAGCGACAAGGCGAAACTCGCCCGCGGGTACTCCCCCACGCGATTGAGAAATGGGGTGGGTCGAGCGAACGGGTGCTCGTCCGGGGTGGATTCACCGGAGTCGTGGGCGCCTTCGTGTCGGGCGTGGGATTCACGTTGATCTCGCTGATACCTTTGCCCTCCGGCAATGGCACGTCGGAGTAATCCCAGATCCCATTCCCTTCCTTGGCGTAGAGCATAGGATTGCTCCGATCCGTCGAGAGGTCGCCCGCGGATTCGACTCCATCGAGAGAGATCGCGACAATCCCGCGGTCGGCGCGGTCCGCGTCGATCTCGAAACGGCGCCTCGCGGCGTTCCAGTAGATCTTTCTTGCCGTCGCCGATGCCTGAACGGAGTCTTCGTAGACAAAGGCGATCCGGGGATCCACGACCGCGCCTGAGAATCCGGGAGTGCGGTCGGGCGAGGACGCATGCCGCTTCATCGCCTCCAGGACCTCGTCCGCGCTTCGCTTTCCGCCGATGTCCCCTCCCGAAACGATGTAGGCCATCACCGCCCGGTTGAGGGTCTCGACATCGCTCGTCAGCTTTTGCTCCTTCGCCGAGCCCACAACCCTCGCGATGGTGACAAACGCGAGAAACGCGAGAATCCCGGCGACGGAGAGAGCGAGCAGTACCTCGACCAGAGAAAAGGCGTTGTTCCGGGAGTGGCGCATCGGGAAACCTGAGCTTGATGCGATTTTCTCATAATTCTGGAAAGTGTAAATAAAATTGTAAAAAATTTAATAAGTTTTATTTGACAAATATTCAAGCCTGTCAGAATCCGCTGACAGCGGCTTCCGGCATCTCCTTGACCGTGAATCAACAACGATGGGTTTCAGGCCAGGAGATCCCGGACCACTTTCGCCCCTTCGACGCCGGTGAGTCGTTGCTCGAGCCCCTGGAAAGGATGGCTGAAGCGATTCGCTTCGATGCCCATGCAGTGCAGGATCGTGGCGTTGAGATCGTTCAGATGCACCGGATTCTCGACGACGTTGTAGCTGAAATCATCGGTCTCGCCGTAGGTGAGCCCCTTCTTCACCCCGCCACCGGCCATCCACATGCAGAAGTTCTTCGGATGGTGGTCACGGCCGTAATTGTCCTTCGTCAAGGTGCCCTGGGAATAGACGGTGCGCCCGAATTCGCCGCCGAAGACGACGAGGGTGTCCTCCAGCATGCCACGGAGCTTCAGATCCTGGATCAGCGCGGCGGTCGGTTGATCGACGTCGCGGCATTGTCCGGCGATGAGCTTCGGCAGGCTGCCATGCTGGTCCCATCCCCGATGGAGGATCTGGATGGTGCGCACCCCTCGCTCGGCGAGGCGGCGGGCCATGATCGCACTGTGGGCATAGGTGCCCGGCGTCTTCACATCAGGACCATACATCGCGAGGGTGGCTTCACTCTCGCCGGAGAGGTCGGTCAGCTCGGGCACGCTCGCCTGCATCCGGAAGGCCATCTCATACTGGGCGATGCGGGTCTGCGTATCGGGATCGGCGAGACGCTCGTAGTGCTTTTGATTCAGGCGCCCCAGCGCGTCGAGCATGGTGCGCCGGTCGTCGCGGTTCACGCCGGGAGGATACTTCACGAAGAGGACCGGATCCCCCGCCCCGCGCAGGGCGACACCGTCGTATTTCGTGGGAAGGAAGCCGCTGCTCCACATCCGCGTGAAGAGCGCCTGGGCCTGGCTTTCCTTGGGAAAGCTCGGGGTGAAAACGACAAAGGCGGGCAGATCGTTGCTCTCGCTGCCGAGACCATAGCTGATCCACGAGCCGAGACTGGGTTTTCCCGGCACCTCGGATCCGGTCATGACAAAGGTGCAGGCCGGATCGTGGTTGATCGCGTCGGTCTGCACCGTCTTGATCATGGTGATGTCGTCGGCGATGCCCTGCAAGTGGGGGACAAGTTCGCTCATCCACATGCCGCTCTTCCCGCATTGCTTGAAGGCGAACTTGCTCGGGGCGACCGGCAGGCGCGCCTGACCGCTCGTCATCGTGGTGATCCGCTGGCCTTTGCGGATCGAGTCGGGCAGGTCGGTGTCGAAAAGTTTCTGCAGGCCCGGTTTGTGGTCGAAGAGGTCGAGCTGGGCGGGACCTCCGTTCATGTGCAGGTAGATGAGCCGTTTCGCCTTCGGAGCGAAATGCGGGAATCCGGGCAAGGCGGGGTGGACCGAGTCGGTTGCCGGCGCACCCGACGCCGCTCCGAAGGCGGAACGTCCCGCGAGCGTGGCGAGGGCGAGCCCGCCCAGTTTCAGGCCCGCGCCCTCGAAGAAATTCCGGCGCGTGAGCAGTTCGTGGTAGGAGATGGCGGGGTTCATGGGATTCACGGTTCGAAACCACGCAAGTGACGTTCGATTTGCATGGGATCCTGTCGGAGGTCAAGAATGGCAGACACGATGATTCGTTTACCGGTGTATTCGTAGTAGATACCAAAGGTGGTGTTTCGAATCAGAACTCGGCGAACAGCCTCGAATGGGGCCCCGCCCCCATCTCGGGATTCGATTTCAGCAGACACATGGTTGAGAGGAACTCATTGTCGAACTTTTCCCCGAAGCGTGAAAAATGAACATACCAATCAGCCTCAGCCGATTGGAGGATCACAATCTCATTCATCGACCGGTCGCCCCCACTTCTTGCGGAAGTCCTCCCAGGAAAGAGCCGATCCCGGATTGCGCCGGTAATCTTCCATTCTCGCCTCCAGCAGCTCTCCGATGGCGTGATCAAGAGGGGAATCCTG
>JALRFZ010000472.1 GCA_023253615.1 Verrucomicrobiales bacterium
CCCTCGTCACCGACGGCGGTGTTGAGGCCGAGGTCGTGCAGGATCTTCTTGAGGGCGTGGAAGACTTCCGCGCCGTAGCGCAGCGCCTCGGAGAAGGTCGGCGCGCCCTTGGGCATGATCATGAACTCCTGGAAGTCGATGGGCGCGTCGGAGTGGGCGCCGCCGTTGATGATGTTCATCATCGGCACGGGGAGGACTTTCGCGTTGGGACCGCCGATGTATTTGTAGAGCGGCAACTGGAGCTGGTTCGCGGCGGCATGGGCCGTGGCGAGGGAGACGCCGAGGATGGCGTTGGCACCGACATTGGCCTTGTTCGGCGATCCGTCGATCTGGAACATGAGCTTGTCGATCGTCGTCTGCTCGGTGGCGTCGATGCCGACGAGCTCGGGAGCGATCTTTTCGTTCACCGCGTTCACCGCCTTGAGCACGCCTTTGCCGAGGTAGCGGTCCTTGTCTCCGTCGCGGAGTTCCCAGGCCTCGTGTTCGCCGGTGCTGGCTCCGCTCGGGACGGCGGCGCGGCCGATGGCACCGCCTTCGAGTTCGACATCGACTTCGACGGTGGGATTGCCGCGGGAATCAATGATTTCACGGGCGCGGATGTTGGTGATGGTCGTTTCGAGCATGGTTCGGTTCTTCGTTTAGTTTGGAGTTGTTTGGGAAATCTTCAATATCAAAATGCCTGAAATTATTGCAATTCAAGGCATTCGCTCGGGTCGGGCTTTTTAAGCCACGTCAAGGCTTTTGCAAGCAGCAAACTTGCCATCGCGGTGGCCGGGCTGTCGTGGCACCCCGGGGATCACTACTCCCGCAGTTGTCCCACGGCCTCGCGGATGGATTCTCCGAAGAAGGTGAGGGCGAGCAGGATCAGGATCGTGATGATGAGACTGACATAGCCGATCATCAGTCCGATCGCCCCGAGGGTGTGGCCCGGGGCGGGTTGGACGGGACTGTGCCGTGCTTTCGCGAGGGCGGTATGGCCGAAAATAATGGCGATCGGGGCGAAGAGGGGGCCGCCGACGCAGGTGACGACACTGAGCACCGCCGAGACGATGGAAATGGCCCCCCAGATCGGTGAGGGGGGGAGATCGGGGCCATCTTCATCCTCGTCCGGCCCCTCCGCGTCCGCTTTCGTCGGTGCCGGTGCCGCTTGGGCCGTCTGGGGTACGGCCGATTCCTCGAAGCTCGCCGCGGGCAGCGGGGAGGGGGGCGCCTGTTCTCCACCGGCCCGGCCGGGAGGATCGGGGGCAGGGGACGTGGCGGGGAGGGATTCCGCCGGTACCGGTTCGATCACGACGGGCGGTTTCTCCTCGCGGCGCTGGCCCGGAAAATAGATGTCCGACGAGCAGACCGGGCATTCGACCGTCGTGCCGTAGAAGCTCTCGTCGCCTGAGACCTTTTGCCCGCATTTCGGGCATGCCACTTTGATCGTTGCCATCGGGTGCGCTGTGGGGAACTTGGAAAAGGGAATAGGGAAGCCGAAACGCCCGCCGATGCCAACTAGATTCCTGCCGGCGGGGGTGGGAAAAATCGCGGGGCGATCTTGCCGGGCGGGCCGGGAGCATCCATCTTCCGTCCACCATGAAGCCGGATGCCGTTGTCGCAGCGCTCTTCGCGATGGCGTTTCTCCTCACGGGTTGTGCGACCCAGGGAGAGACGCCCATCCCCGAGATTCCCCCGAGGATCGGGGAGGGGGATGCGGTCGCGCCGGCGCCGGGCACCGGATCCGCTCCACTGCCTTATCCCTTCACGACCTGCGCGGTCATCCGCAAGGACCTCAAGGGAAAACCGAAATACAAGCGCCTCTACCGCGGGCACGAGATTCATTTTTGCTGTACTCCGTGTCTCCACGCGTTTGAGACAAATCCCGAGGCGTATTTCCCGCGCATTGCCGAGGCTGCCGCCGCGCGGGCACGGGGCGAGGAGGTCCACTCCGGCTGGTAGGGAGGCGAAGCCGGGGCATCTACGGAGGCCTGCCACTCTGTCAGCGGTCCTCGACCTCGATGTCGATCACGTCCTCTTTTTTCGGCTTGCGACCGAAGAGTCCGCCGAGGTCGATGCCGAAGTAGCTGAGGCAACTGATCACCAGCATCACTGCCGCCGCTTCATCAAGATTCCCGATCCCCGGAATGTTGTCCGGGATCAACTCGATGAAACCGGCCGTCGGGTTGATCAGGTAGATCACGCCGAGAGCGCCGAAAAGGCCGATGACGATGGATCCGAAGAGGCTCCGTTTTCCTTCTCCCTGCTCCCGGGTTGGTTTCTGGTTTTCCATGGATGCTAGAATGGTTCCGGTCAAAGCGGGAAGCGAGTACAATCCGCCTCCCGGTTTGTAACGTATCCGGGGAAAAACACTTTGTGAAAAATTTCACAAAGTCCCCTTGAACTTCCAAAACCCCGGTCCGATACTCCCGCACCCGGAGCCCCTCCTCTGACCGCGGAGAAAGCCCAAGAACCGCCATGCCGACCACCTCACGAGAGATCGAAGTCCAGGACACGGCCTCCCGCGCCGAGTCCCTCAAGGGCTATCAGGCGACGACCGAGGACCTCGTCGGGGAAAAGCTCGTCCTCAACATGGGACCCTCGCACCCGGCGACGCACGGCGTGCTCCGGCTCATCCTCGAATTGGACGGTGAAATCATCACGAAGGCGGATCCCGACATCGGCTTCCTGCACCGCGGCGACGAAAAGATCGCGGAGAACATGCAGTACAACCAGTTCGTGCCCTACACGGACCGGCTCGATTACCTCGCCCCGCTCGCGAACAATGTCGCCTACGCCCTCGCCGTCGAGAAATTGATGGGTTGGGAACTGCCGCCGCGCGGTCAGGCGATCCGCACGATCTGCTGCGAGATGGCGCGCATTTCCGCCCACCTCCTCGGCCTCGGTGCCTACGCCATGGACGTGGGAGCGATGACCGTCTTCCTCTACACGTTCACGCAGCGCGAGACGATCTACGATCTCTGCGAACTCCTCACCGGGGCGCGTTTCACGACGAGCTACACCCGGGTCGGGGGCCAGATCCGCGACCTGCCCGAAGGGTTCACGCAAAAATTGCTGAAATTCTGCGACGAGTTCCTCATCTGCCTCGACGAGGTCGATACCCTCCTCACGCGGAACAAGATTTTCCTCGACCGCACCCGCGACATCGGGGTGATCTCGAAGGAAGATGCCATCGCCTGGGGTCTCAGCGGTCCGAACCTCCGGGGTTCCGGCGTCGATCACGACGTGCGCAAGGCGAATCCCTACCTCGATTACCACCGCTACCAGTTCGACATTCCCATCGGCACGGTGGGCGATTGTTACGACCGTTACCTCGTCCGCATGGAGGAGATGCGCCAGAGCACCTCGATCCTGCGCCAGGCCGTCGCCGGTCTGCCCGACGGGCCGATCAACGTCGTCGATGCGAAGCAGCGCCTGCCGCAGAAAGAGCGCGTGCTTATGAGCATGGAGGAGCTCATCCACCATTTCATCCTTGTCACCGAGGGGCTCGATGCCCCTGCCGGCGAGGTCTACTTCGGGGCCGAAAATCCGAAGGGCGAGCTTGGCTTTTACATCCACTCGAAGGGCGGGGGAGTGCCCTACCGCCTCAAGATCCGCGCACCCTCCTTCGTCAACCTCAGCATCCTGCCGAAGCTCCTCGAAGGCTGCATGATGAGCGACACCGTCTCCATCCTCGGCAGTCTCGACTTCGTGATGGGCGAATGTGACCGGTGAAGAGTTTACGAGTTTTCAGTATTCAGTTTTCAGACATGCTCGCCGTACCCCAGGAACTGGAAAAGGAAATCGACGACCGCATCACCCATTATCCGGTGAGCAAGCGTTCGGCGGTGCTTCCGGTGTTGCATCATTTGCAGCACCACTTCGGCTACATCAGCGAGGAAGCGGTCGAGTGGACCGCGGCGAAGCTCGGTCTCGAGCCGATCAAGGTGCTCGAGGTGGTCACGTTTTATCCCGGCTTCCGCCAGGAGGCACCGGGCAAATACCACATCCGCGTCTGCCGCACGCTGAGCTGCGCCATGGCCGGCAGCTACGAACTGATGGACTCGCTCTGCGAAAAGGCCGGGATCGATCGTTCCGGCGTCACCCATCACCATCCCATCGCGGTGAGCCCGGACGGCAAATACAG
>JALRFZ010000569.1 GCA_023253615.1 Verrucomicrobiales bacterium
CATGTCGGCATTCCAATTCTCATCGTAAGAGCCAGTCAAGTAATTGGTTTGAGTCATGTACAACCCATAGAATGAGAATCGCTCCAGAAGTTCTAAAATGAGAATGAGGAAAACTGAGTAATACAGTGGGTTAAGTGGGTAGGTGTAGCTGTAGATGAAGCGGCGTTCGCGCCCGGCGCCCTCGTAGCCTTTCGTGTCGGCGTAGCGGGCGACATCCATCCAGAGGCGGGCCCAACGTTCCCCGTAGTGGGGAGAGGCCAGGAGCGAATCGACGAGGGCCTCGTAGGCCTCGTCGTCGGAGCGCGGATCTTCGACGAAGGCTTTCAGATCCTCGAACTTCGGCGGCAGGCCGAGGAGGGCGAAATGGAGACGACGGTGGAGCGTGGCGCGGTCGGCGCGTGGAGCCGGGGTGACGCCGGCGGCGGACTGGGCCTGTTTCACGAAGTGGTCGATCGGATGACCCGCATCAGCCGGGATCGGAGCGGGCGTCACCGGCTGGAACGACCAATGCTGGCGCGGATCCTGATCGCCGGACGGTTTCGCCTCCTTCGGCCAAGGCAGTCCCATCGCGATCCACTCGGTGAGATCGGCGATGGCCGCGGCGGAGAGCTTGTCGCCCTTTTCGGGCATGGCGGGGATGCCTTTTTCGCCGGAGTGGGAGACGGCGCGGATGAGGACGCTTTTGGCGGGATCTTTGAGATCGATGACGGTGCGGTAGTCGCTGCCCTTCAGCCAACCTTCGCGATGATCGAGCTGCAGGCCGGATTTCGCCTTGCTGCCACCGGTGTGGCAATCGTAGCAATTTTCCGCGAGAACAGGGCGGATCTTCTTCTCGAAAAACTCGATCTGGGCCGCGGTGAACGCGGGCTCCTGTGGCGCGGCGGCCGTCGCGTCCGCCGCTCGTCCGGGCATGAGGGCGGTGCTGAAGAAGAAGGTGCCGCAGACCGCGAATTTGAAGGTGTTTCCAATCATCCGCTTACAAGGTGCGCTGGCATCGATCCGCCCGCAATGACCGTTATCGCGCATCACTTTTCCTGACCAATCCGGGCGACCCTGTCATTCACACCATCGTATACCGAAATCCGTATTCCGCGGGGAGGGAGGTCCGGTGGGGGCGGCCGCTCGGGGAAACGGACAACCCGGTTGACCAGCGCAGGAAAAACCCCCGTAAAACCTGCAAAAGACTTGTGGTCAACCGGGTTGCCGTTTTGGTTTCAACCCTTTGTCTTCAGGTCTAGGACCGTCTGACAAAAGATAAATAAGCAGTGCCCGTGCCAACTCCGATTTCAAAGAAAGAAAATGAGGACTTTTTCCCAAGATTCCTTCCAGATCCGCCCGGTCTTTCCGGAAGATCTCCCCGAGCTGCTCGCGATGATTCGCGAACTCGCTGAATTCGAGCGACTCTCCCATCTCGTGACCGCGACCGAGGCCGATTATCACGAAAGCCTTTTCGGAGAAACGCCTGCAGCCGAGGCGCTACTTGCGGAGGAAAATGGCCGTCCCGTGGGCTACGCGGTCTACTTTTCGACCTTCTCCACCTTCGTGGGACGCGCCGGACTCTGGCTGGAGGATCTCTACATCCGTCCCGATCATCGCGGCAAGGGGTATGGCAAGGCGTTGCTCAAGGCGGTCGGGGCGATCGCACACGAACGAGGGGCGGGTCGTTACGAATGGACCGTTCTTGATTGGAATCAGCGGGCGATCGATCTCTACGAGCGGGCCGGAGGTGAAATTCTCCCGGAATGGCGCATCGTGAGGATGGATGGAGATCGCCTTCGTGCCTTTGCCGAATCATGAGCATCGCCGACAACCTTTCGCGGGTCCGTGCCGACCTCGCCGCCGCCGCGACCGCGGCAGGACGCGATCCGGAATCGATCACGCTGGTGGCCGTGTCAAAGACCTGGCCGGCTTCGGATGTGGCCGAGGCAGCGGCCGCGGGGCAGCGGATTTTCGGCGAGAACAAGGTGCAAGAACTGCTCGCGAAGATTCCCGAGTCACCTGCGGGTCTCGCGTGGCATCTCATCGGTCATCTGCAAAGCAACAAGGTCCGCAAGGTGCTGCCGCATTGCGCGCTGATCCACAGCATCGACTCGATCGAGCTGGCTCGCGATGTCAGCCGGATCGCGGGCGAACTCGGGCTGACCGCGCGCATCCTTCTGCAGGTGAACGTGGCAAGTGATGAGGCGAAATTCGGATTTCCCGTGGGAGTGGTGAGGGAGGCGTTTGCGGAGATCCGATCTTTGCCGCACCTGGAGGTGCGCGGACTCATGACGGTGCCTCCCTTCGACGAAGATCCCGGGCAAGTGCGCCCTCATTTCGCCGCCTTGCGGCGTTTGCGCGATGAACTCGAGCGGGAACACGGCGTCTCCCTGCCCGAACTCTCGATGGGGATGAGCCACGACTGCCGCATCGCGATCGAAGAGGGCGCGACGATGGTGCGGGTGGGTTCGGCGATTTTCGGGCGGCGCGATTATGGGGCGGCGTGAGGTTCGGGAATCACGCGCGCATGACGGCCAGTGGATAATCCCGGATCACCTCGTCCCTGGTCACCATCACCAATCCTTCTTCGATCGCCTGTGCCACCAGCAGCCGGTCGAAGGGATCTTCGTGGACCGCCGGCAAAGAGAGCGAACGGGCGGCGTGATTCACCGTCACGGGAAGCGGACTGAAACCGTCCTCGGCAAGTGCGGAAGCGAAATCGACCGGCATGTTCAGTTTCCCTGTTCGAATTTTCAGGCCCAGCTCCCAGACGCTCGCGGCACTGAAATACACTTCGTTTGCCGGGTCAGAAATCGCCTCACGGGCTTCTTTCGCCAGCGATCCGGGATGATCCAGCCACCAAACCAACACACAGCTATCGACCAGCAGTCTCATTCGCGAGGGCGGGGCTCGGCGACTTTTGCCTCGTTGGCACGTGATGGGGCCAGGGCGTAAAGAGGTGCGGCAATCGATTCGGTCAGTTCATCGCTGTCCCAGCAATCGGGGGCCTCCACGATCTGACCGGCGTATTGCCCGCCACGACGGGCCGTCCTTGGCTCACGAAACGGGACGAGTCTCACGAGCGGCTTGCCCGCTTTGGCGAGTATGATTTCCTCACCGGCGACGACCTGATCGACCAAGCGCGAGAGATGGGTCTTGGCAGCCTGGATGTTGATGGTCTTCATGCTTCCCGGAACAAGACTAAACCAAGTCTGGTCTGGTTGCAACGGTCCAGCCCGCTTCCGGATGAGGCGGGGAGCCGCGGTCGGAAAACTCAAAGTCGAGCGAGGATCCCGCCGATCACCTCCGGATAAATCCGGTGCTCGGCCGCGTGGATCTTCGCGGTGAGGGTCTCGACGGTGTCGCCGTCGACGATGGGGACGCGTTCCTGGCGCAGGATCTCACCGGTATCGATGCCGGCATCGACGAGATGGACGGTGCAGCCGGTCTCGGTCGCCCCTTCGGCAAGGGCCATCGCCACCGGATTGCGACCGGGATAGGCGGGAAGCAGTGAAGGATGGAGATTCAAGATGCGTCCGGGAAAGGCCGAGAGGAGCGGCTCGCGCAGGATGCGGAGAAATCCGGCGCAGACGACGAGATCGACGCGCAGGGCGCGGAGACGGTCGTGCAGTTCTTTCATCGCCGCATCGGTGAGTTGGCCGCGTTTCTCCGTGCCGGGATCGAGGACGAGGGTCGGGGTGCCAAAGGATTCCGCGACCCGGAGGATGCCCGCATCGGGGACGTCGGAGATGACGACGGCGACCTCGCCGCCGAGCGATCCCGATTGGGCGGCCTCGAGGATGGCGCGGGTGTTCGAGCCTTTGCCCGAGCCGAGGATGGCGACGCGCCGTAGTCCGGCTGGAGTACCCTCGCCGAGTTTCGCGAGCGTGGCACTCGTCGATTTGCCGGGGACGAGGGCGAGGATGCGGATCTCCACGCCGAGGCGGTCGAGGAGGGCCTTTTCCTCGTCGATGAGGGACTCCGGCGTGTAATCACCGCCTTTGGTATAAATGTGGGGGCGGATCGCGTCGATTACCCCGGTGGCGCGACGCTCTTCGAAAACGACGACACGATCGACGCAGCGCAGGGCGCGGAGCATCTCGGCGCGCTCCTCCGCCGAGTTGATGGGGCGGCCGGGACCTTTCAATTCACGCACCGAGGCATCACCATTGATCGCCACGACGAGGGCGTCGCCGAGGGCGCGTGCTTCGTTCAGATAGCGGACATGCCCGACGTGGAGGACGTCGAAAACGCCGTTCGTGAGGACGAGCCTCCGTTCCGTCCCGTCGAGTTCCTCGCGCAGGGCGGCGACCTCGTCCAAGGAGGAAACGAAAGAGTGCGTCATACGCGCTACGAGACGGCATTTTCCGCTTTTCACAAACCGCTTTTCCACG
>JALRFZ010000578.1 GCA_023253615.1 Verrucomicrobiales bacterium
CTTCCGTTTCTTCCGTGATTTCCGTAGGCCGCTACCGGCTACGCGACCATCTCCCGCAGCACATGCCCGTGCACATCGGTGAGGCGGCGGTCGATGCCGAGGAGGTGCAGCATCGTGGCGTGGACGTCGTGCACCGTCGTGGGGTGGTCGCGGTCGAGTGGCTTGTAGCCCCACGGGTCGCTCTCGCCGCACGTCACGCCCCCCCGGATGCCGCCGCCGCAGAGCCAGTTGGTGAAGCAATACGGATTGTGGTCGCGGCCGGCGCCGCCCTGACCCGACGGCATGCGGCCGAATTCGGTGGTCCAGAGAATGATCGTGTCGTCGAGCATGCCGCGCTGCTTCAGGTCCTTGATCAGGGCGGCGGCCCCGTGCGCCATGCCGGCCGCGAGCGGACCATGGTCGCGCTTCACGTCCTCGTGGCTGTCCCAGTTCCGCCGCGGGAACCCGTTGTCATTGCCGCTCCAGACCTGCACGAAACGCACTCCGCGTTCGAGCAATCGTCGTGCGACGAGACATTTGCGTCCGAAGAATTCCGTCTCCGCCTTCACGTTGATCGTCGTGTCATCGACGCCAGGACCTTCGGGAGCGAGGCCGTAGAGTTTCTTGATATGTTCCGGCTCGCGCGAGACATCGAGGGCATCCGTCGCGCTGAGTTGCATCGCCGCGGCGAGTTCGTAGCTGCGCACCCGCGCCTCGAGCCGGTCATCGCCCGGTCGCGCCGCGGCGTGGAGCGAATTGAGGCGCGAGAGGGCGTCGAGTCCGGCGCGGTCGTTTTCGGGCCGGATGAATTCGCTCTTCGGCGCGAAGAGATCCGCCACCGGCGTCGCGCTGCCCGGGCGGATCACGGTGCCCTGGTGGCGCGCCGGCAAAAAGGCGTTGGCCCAGTTCTTCGCTCCGTTCGAGGCGAAGCCGCGGTGGTCCGGCAGCACGACGAAAGACGGGAGATTCTCGTTTTCACTGCCCAGCGCATACGAGACCCACGACCCCGCGCTCGGGAATCCGGGGAAAACAAATCCCGTCGTCTGCAATAGCGTGCCCTGGCTGTGTACGCCCGTCTTGCCGACGACATTGTGGACGAAGGCGATGTCATCGACCACGTCCCCGAGCGGTGAGACGATGTCGCTGACCGCCTTGCCCGATTCGCCGTAGCGGCGGAACTGCCACGGACTCGCGAAACAAGCGCCTGGGGTCGATTGGAAGAGCTCCACTGTCTCGCCCGGATCCCAGGGCTGGCCGTGTTTCTTCTCGAGGAGCGGCTTGTGATCGAAGAGATCGACATGACTCGCCGCTCCCGCCATGAACAACTGCACGACCCGCTTCGCCCGCGGCGGATGATGCAGGGTGCCGGAAAGGACGCCATCCCGCGCGAGCAGGTCGGACAAGGCGAGGCCGGAGAACGAGCCCGCGAGCGTGCCGAGGAAGTGGCGGCGTGAGCCCATCGACTCTGATCCCAGGGGCTGCCCACGGAATTCACGGAATCGCACAGAATGGAGTTCGGACGAAAAGGATTCCGTGCGATTCCGTGAATTCCGTGGGCCGTTCTGCTGGAATGGCATTTCAATCGACATACACAAACGCATTGAGGTTCAGCACGACTCTCGCGAGGCTTTCCTCGCCGTGTTCCTTGAGATGTGCGACGAGCACATCACGCTCGTCCGCCGAAGGCTCCCGCCCCGCTGCGAGGCGGAAGGCGAGCTCCACTTGCGCCTCGGGCGATGCCGCTGCCTCCTTCCTCAGGCGTTCGCCGAAGTGCCGCGACATGGCCTCGACGAAACGGCTGTTCCATTGGGTCAGTGCCTGCAGGGCCGTGGTCGATTCGTCGCGCGAGGGCACGCTCGTCGAGGGATCGGCGCAGTCGAGGGTCGTCAGCATCGGCTGCGGCTGCGAGCGGACCACGAAGCGGTAGATCGTGCGGCGGTGCGAGGCCGGATCGTCCGGATCGTGGAGGTGGTATTGGTAATGCGGCGAATGCTCCGGCTTCTCGATGATGAAATCCTGGTAGGGCTTGCCCCCAGCGGCGCGGTCCAGCTTGCCGCTCACCGAGAGCACCGAATCGCGGAACTCCTCGGCGGTGAGGCGGCGACGGTTCGCCCGCCAGTGGTAGGCGTTGCCCGCATCGATCGCCGCATTCGCCTCATCATGACCCGACGCTCTCCGATACGCCTCGCTCGTGATGATGAGGCGCACCAGCGACTTCACCGATTGCTCCGGATCATCGCGCAGCCGCGCGGCGAGGTAGTCGAGCAGCTCCGGGTGCGTCGGCTCCAGTCCGCCGCGTCCGAAGTCGTTCGGCGTGCCGACCAGCGGCGTGCCCATGGTCCATTGCCAGATCCGGTTCGCGATCGAGCGCCAGACAAGCGGATTGTCCTTCCTCACCAGGTAATCGGCCAGTTCGGCGCGCGCCTTGCCCTCGTCCCAGCCCTCCGTCGCGAATCCGGGGAAGGTCTCTGGAGCCCCCGGCCACAACGGCACCGCACCTGGAGCGACCGCCTCACCCGGCGCTTTCAAATCTCCGCGGTGGAGCACGTGGATGGCTCGGGGTTTGCCGCCGGTGGGACGAAAGCCGCCGGCCTGGTTGAACTGCGTCGCCGCCGCGTAGACGAGCTCGCCCTGCGGAATGGCCTTCAGTTGGTCTTCGAGCGGTGCCAGCTCTTTTGTGATCGCCTCGATCCGCTGTTCGTTCTCGGGCGAGCGCAGCGACTCCTCGATCGACCGCCGCTCCGCCTGGAGGGTGTGCAATTCGGCGAGCGCTTGGTCGTCGGAAAGTTCGCGGTGGTAGATGCCATCGACGAGATTCGTCTTCCGCCAGCGTTCGCCCGACTCGATGCTGTCCTTCGCCGACACCGTCGCCGCCTTTGCCAGATTCTCGGCCTCGGCCGCACCGCTCACCTCGATCTCGGCAAGGGCGAGCATGTAATCGTCTTTCCGCTCCGCGAGCTTCGTCGCGGTGAGCCGCACGAAACGGAAGCTCCGTCCCTCCGCCGCGATCGCCACCGGCGCGGTTCGCGGATTGGCCTGATCTCGATCGGTCGCGTCGTGTAGCATCGTCACGCCGGTCTTGAACTCCGCATCGTCGGATCCCTCGACCCGGTATCGCACCGGAAAGCCGAAGCCCGCTCCGATCCCGGCGAAGTCGTCGTGGGCCGGACGCAGCCGCACCTCGGCGACGGGCACGCTTTTGCCAAAATCGAGCTGCACCCATTTCTCCTCCTCGGGCTTCTTCACGATCTGGCTGTGGAAGCCATACTGCGGACGCAGATCCGGCGCGCCGTGTTTCTCCTTCAGCTCCGCGATGCGCCGGTCCACGCCCGAGGCTTTGGCCGCGACGAGCTTCTTGTGATCGCCCTCGAGCTTGCCCTTCTCGCCCTTGAGCGCGTTGATTTTCGAAGTCAGCTCGAGGCGCTGTTTCTCCTGCTCCGGCGGCAGGCCCGCGTAGACGCGCTCGGCCCGGTCGATGGCGGCGAAGACGGCGTGGAGCCGGTAATAATCCTCCATCCGCACCGGATCGAACTTGTGATGATGGCACTGAGCGCACTGCACCGTGGTGCTCTGGAAGACATTGAAGACGGTCGAGACCATCTCATCACGGTCGAGGTGTTTTGCGATGCGTCCGTCGAGCTTGCCTTCGCCGACCTCGATGTGGCCGATCAGATCCCAGGGTCCCGCCGCGAGAAAACCGAGCGCGACGACGCCGTCGGGCGTGCCGGGGTAGAGCACGTCTCCCGCGACCTGCTCCCTGACAAAACGACTGTAGGGTTTGTCCTCGTTGAAACTGCGGATCACATAATCGCGATAGGGCCAGGCGTTGTTGCGGGGTTTGTCCTTGTCGTAGCCGTGCGTCTCGCCGTAGCGCGCGAGATCGAGCCAATGCTGCCCGAACTTTTCGCCGAAGGCGGGGGAGGCGAGCAATTGATCGACCAATGAACGCCAATCGGTAGCGGTGATGGGTAAACGGTGATCGGTATTCGGATTTTCAATGCCACCGATCACCGATAACGGATCACCGATGACCTCCCCCGGCGGCAGGCCGGTGAGGTCGTAGCTCAAGCGACGTACCAAGGTCGCAGGATCCGCGGGTCCCAGCGGCTTCAGGCCCTTTTCCGCGAGCTTCTTGTCGATGAAAACGTCGATGGGGTTTTGACTTGACCCTGTTGAATCACTGACCATACCCTCTTGAACCGGCCGCAGCGACCACCAGTCGAGATCGCGTTTCGGATTGTAGGCGAGCTGTCGTTCGTCGGGCCAAGGTGCTCCGGCGGCGATCCAGGCGGCCAGGATTTTCACCTCGGCTTCGGAGAGCGGAGGTTCATCCTTCGGCATCTCGGGCATGGGGCCGGAGACGAGATCGATGAGGTCGGAGAAAGATCCGTGGGAGCGTGCCGCCTCCGCGGAAGAGAGATCGAATCTTCCCTTCTTCGCATGGGAGTCGTGGCAGAAGAGGCATTTCGCCTCGAGGATGGGAGCGACCTCCTTCTCGAAGTCGGGAGCGGCGCGACCAATGGATCCGGCCAGGCCGAGGACGGTCAGGGTGATCAGGTGGCGGGTCGCGCGGGTCATCACATCAGCAGCATGCCCGGTCTTCGCCTCTCCCACAAGCCACGAGAACACGTCACTCCGCCCCCTTCCCGTGTCGTTCACGGATCCTCGGCGCGAGCCACTTCGCCGTTTCACTCGCGATCACGTTGTAGCCCGCGAGAGTCGGATGACGGTCGCCATACCAGCCGGGCAGGTGACCGAAAAACGCATCGAGCCGGTTATCCAGCACCACGATCTGCGGATCGGCGCCCGGTTGCACGTAGGGCGTGGCGAGCGGGCGGAGCGCCTCGGGCACTTTCGAGAGGGCGTAACGGCGGTAGTTGAGCATGTCGGGGCCTTTCTCCAACTCGGCGAGGTAGCGGGGCACGATGTCAAAGAGGGGCAGCTTCTCCTCCGCGGCGATGCGGGTGATGAGGGCGTTGATCTCGGCGTGGTTGTTCACCGTCGAGTAGGGGATCGCGGTCATGGCGATGATCACCGCATCGGGGTGATCCTGTTTCAGGCGTCCGAGCAGTTCGCGGAAATCCTTGGGAAAGTTCTCGGCGAAGTTCTCGCGCTTCGAGGCGTCGTTGAGGCCGTAGCGGATGAAGAGGTAGTCGGCCTTCGGCTTGGTGGCGATGTCCTTCTCGTAGCGGCCGCTGTCGAGGAGACGGCGGATGTATTCGCCGCTGAGGCCCTCGTTGTGGACATCGGTGGGCGGCAGATCGGGTTCGGTGGCGAGGAGGATGCGGACGTGATCCTCGAACTGCGGTTCATCGGGCGCGAACTTTTTCGGAATGCCCGCCTCGGTCGTGCTGTCGCCGATGAGGAGGATCTGGAGCCGCTTCGGACCGGCGGTCGCATCGCTGAAGGCGAAGGGTTTTCCGTCTCCGAGAATCTGATCGGAGGTGATCGTCGGGCTGATGTGTTTTTCGACATGCTCGATGAAGAGCTCCGTGCCGCGCTGATGGCTCACGAAGGGCCAGCGCTTCGGATTGTACATCGAATCGGTGAGATCACGCATGAGGACGACATTCTTGCCGTTCTTTGCCATCTGGCGGAGCCCGAAGGGACGGCCCGCGACGCACATGTTGACGTGCACTCCCATCAGGATGACGTGGTCGATGTCGTGCGAATCGAGGAGATTCCAGATCTCGACGCCGGAGTCGCTGATGGCGTCCTTCTCCTGGTCGATGCGGAGGACGTCGATCTGTTTCGTCCAGGGAGCCTTCGGATTCAGTCCCTTCGCCTCGAGCTCCGCGGCCCATTTGGCGTGTTCGTCAGGATCATCGTCCTCGCCACCGTCACTCTGGTCGATCGGATAAATCGCGGCTTCCTCGGTCGGGATCTGTTTGCACCATTCGCCGATCTGGTTCGGAATCCAGGCCGCGGGAGGGGCGGCGATCGCGCGCTCGCGTGCCGCAGTGCCTTCGTAGGCCTTCATGCAACCGCTCGGGGCGTGGATGATGAGGACTCCGGCGGCGCGGGCCTTTTCGAGGACCTCGTTCATGCGCGGGGCCATCTCGCCTTCACGGATGACGGCGTTCCTGCAGTGATGCAGGTCCCACATGTCGCAGACGATGATCGCGGTGCGCGAGGGCAGCCACGATTCCTTGGCGAGCTTCGCCGTACCGGTGCGGCCGCGCGTCTGCAGCTCGAAGGTCAGGGGCGTCTCGGCGGCGGAGGCGGAGAGCGCCGCAGCGCCGAGGAGGGCGAAAAGGGATGGTCGAAAACAGCGGAGGAGATTCATGGCTTTTCCCGATTGAAGCGGGAAAGCCGCGCGATGTCCGGTCCACATTCGCGTAAGCGAGGACCCTCGCCTCAGACCAACCCCTCGCGCAGCGCTTTGGCCACGGCTCCGCCGATGGTGTTGACGTGGAGCTTCCGGTAGAGGCGCCGCACGTAGTTGTCGACCGTGTGGACGCTGAGATCGAGGCGGGCCGCGATCTCTTTTTTGGCGAGGCCCTCGACGAGGAAGCGCAGCACTTCCTGCTCGCGGTCGGATACGGGGATGGTGGATGAGGCGGGCGGCATCCGGCTGAATCTTTCAACGAGCATCCTCGCGATCTCCGGCGTCATCGGCGACCCGCCGGCGAGCACTTCGCGCACGGCGGAGGCGATCCTTTCGGGCGGGTCCGATTTGAGGAGATAGCCCGAGGCCCCCGCGCAGATCGCTTCGAAGACCTTTTCGCGGTCGTCGAAGACGGTGAAGATCACGATCTCGCAGGCGGGGAACCGTTCCTTGAAACATCCCGCCCCTTTGATCCCGGAGATCCCCGGCAGGGCGAG